>CAMLPA010000001.1 GCA_946481605.1 uncultured Flavihumibacter sp.
TTTACAGTATTCAAAAGTTAAGGAAAAAAGTTGTAATATTGCGCCCTGCTTTCGATGCGGATGTGGCGAAACTGGCAGACGCACTAGACTTAGGATCTAGCGGGGTGACCCATGTAGGTTCGATTCCTATCATCCGCACGAGTTGAAATTTTTCCCAGGTGGGGAAAACTCACAGAAATTGAAACGGCTATTCTTTAGGGGATGGCCGTTTTTTTTGTCTTAACTCAATTGGAGATGTTGACATTTATTGTTCAAATCGAAAGCATTCCAAATACGTTTCTTCTAAATTAGACCCACTATTATTGTAATTTATAAGGTTGCCAACAAGTTGAAAAATCTACTCTAACGACCTTTAAAAATATCATGATTAGGGTACACAAGGTAGGATTTTGAAAGCTTGATACAATTGTTGTCTGCTATTGAAGGGAAATTTTTACTGTCTTCATATCCTTCGAAAGTACCTGAGCATTATACTAGGGAAGAGGGATCGCGTACTCAAACATTCAAACAGTTCGTGTCTGTAAACGCGAAAGCAAAAAAGGATAATTAAGAGCTTGATATTCAACAAAAAAATAGAATCAACCTCCTCAAATCCTCCACCAAAGAGTTCGAATTTTGTCCCAGCGGGTTCACAGAGAAAAGGTCTTCGCAAGAAGGCCTTTTTTGTTTTTAGGGATTTTTGTTGAGATGGGATCCTGTATTCATTTGGATATGTAAAAATGGGACGCTATATTAGGTGTTATTTGCTATACCTTATGCCCCTTATCCACTTAATTCCTGTTTTGTTTATTCAATTCTTATTTCACCCGCTAAGACGCGCCACCCCTCATTTTTTACAGCTTAAAGTAAACTTCCCGGTCTGTAGCATAGGCAGTATTGGATTTATGTGTACTGGTTTCAGCAATTATGTTCCACCTACATATTTTATACACCTTAAACTTGAATCGATGAAAAAACTGAGTTTGTTATTGCTTTTATTTATTTTATCTAAAGGCTGGAGTCAGCCCCCTAATCTTTCAGGACATGTACAATCTGGTATAAGTTCATGCGTTTTTAAGTATGAAAATTGCTTTCTCAATAACACATGTTTGAGTAACAGAGACAAGGTAAATGCAGAAATACCACCATGGATAATAGGCGGAGGTTGGAGGTCTTATTTTTTTGTAAATGGAAACACTACAAATATTTTCTCTTCACCTGCGTCAATTATATCCAGCAGTGAGATTGATATAAAGAATAACGCGGTAGGGCCTTTCCTTTCAGCATTACCGTACCGGCTTGAATCCGGATTTGTTGCTTCCAATTATATTAAGAACTGGAAGCGTAATTATCATGGGATTTATTCTGCCCACTTTATTACGCATCCCACTAACGGGGGTGTCTCATTAGGATTTACGCATAGCGAAAATAAAAACGAAGTGTCAGGTTCTTGTGCATCAGGTACAAAGTTGCAGAATACAATCCAATTGAATGTGCCAATTGATTGTAATAACCATGATACATATTCAGGAGGTAGTCCATATCAGGATGGCTGGCTGGCTTATAATGGTATTCTTAATGGAGTATGGACCTTAAACAATCAGTCAACAAATTGGGGCCAGCAACTTTTTGAAAATGAATTAGGACCAATTGCATGGCCGGTTACGGGATATATCACAAGCACCGGAATAAAGGCCACTTCTGGACTCAGGCATCCCTCATCAATTATTTCAGGCGACTATATTTATATTTACTATGTTGATGCAGGACCTTATGGCAACAATGTTCCGCTTGAAGAAGGAAGAGGAGAAGGAATAAGGGTACTAAGAGTGCACCGCGACTTATCGCTCAGTCCTAACCAATATGAAGTCTTTTATAAAGATATAAATGGGAACAGCACATGGGTACCCTCTTTGCCAACCGGGTTCACAAAAGATAGCATGCTCTCTTATGTTGCTGTAAAGGGACCAAAGTCTACAGACATACTTAACGACGTAACGCAGTCTTGCCAGTCTATAAGGTTTTCTGTCGCCAAAATCAGAAATTCCTCCTATTATGTGGGCGTGGAGCAATATATTGACTATCTGGATGGCAACAAATTTAAAGTAGCATTAAGATTCTCCCCTGATCTTGTTACATGGGGGGCAAGAGACAGGATTATTTACAGTTCAAACACTTGGGAAGAATCTGTAATGAACTATCCTATCTTTCTTGATAAGCAGGGGTGGAACAATACCGAAGTTGATTTTGATGATTTTTATGTACTAGGGACAGAACATACCCCGCAAAAGAAAGTAAATAAAATAAGAATTTACCAATATGTAGCACCACCACCTCCTCCGCCTCCATTACCCGAACCCTGCCCTCCCGGAGTAATTTGCGATAAAGAGCCTTATTCCGCTTCAAAAACTCAAACTGCAAAAATTACAAATGAAGAAAGCATCATAGATTATAATGAGTCTGTTGAAATTTTTCCGTCTTTAATTGAAAACGGATATTTTACGTTGCAGATACAATCTGGTAGATTTGAAAACAACCGGCAGGCATCCGTGAGAATTTTACATGTTGATGGGCGGGTTGAAAAGGTGACCAACTTAATCTTCAAAGGGCAAAGTATCGTGGTAAATGTTTCCGATTTGAAGTCAGGGTTTTACCTTGTCGAATTTGTTTCCTCTTCCAAAAGGGTGGTCAAAAAGGTTTACATCAAATAGAGGAATTTTTTCCTGTGTTCAATATGCTCCTGCGGTTTGTTCAGCAGGAGCATATTCTTTTTTCTTCACTGACCAGCTACTTTTTTAAGCTTAACCGTATCAGCTTTTTCAATGGCTGATCTTTTAGCTTTTGTATTAACTACTCTTGTAACCGTTTTGGAAATATAGTCTCCGCTTCTGGGCCATATCTGCAGCTCATACACACCGTCTTCAAGACCTTCGAACTTATAAAACCCTTTCTCGTCTGTAGTAGTTCGAAGTATGGAGGTGTCAGTGTTGCTCGCTCCCTTTTTAATCACCAACTCCACTATAGACTTAACATCAATGGGGGTAACATAGCCTTCAATATAACCCTTACTCTGTAATGCAGGCGTTGAAGATAAAGATAGTGTTGTGCAGGCAACGGCGAATAACGCTGGAATTATTAAACGTTTTTTCATAATTAACTATGATGCAGTTTAGGATAACATTTGCAAAAAGGTATTAAAAAAAACATTAACAAAAAATTTGGAAAAGTAAAAACTATCAGGTAGGTTTAACCTAAGATTGGAATTAACCATAAACCTTAAGAACAAACCATAGACCTTAGTTTCACATCAGCCGATAGTCAATTCCCATCGAAATTTATTGTTAAGACATAACTCCTAAATCGGGCGTATGCAGTTATTGCGTGCATTGCTTCGCTGTGTGGTTTCTTGTGCCTTGTCCTCTGTCCTACTCACTGAAGGAAAGGCGCAATCTCTTAATGCTGAGTGGCTCGCCAGTAGACAATCAGCTTTAGATTCACTTATTTCAATTAATAGCAGCATAAAAGGAGAAATTAAGCGCGTTGCTACCGATAAATTACGCCCAGCTTTGATTGAAGGATTCTCCTCTTCAAAATTCTCAACTCCCTCCATCAAAAAGGAAAATCTTATTGCTGCCGTAGCATCGCGTGGCGTTAAGGCGCCACTTATTGATTGCTCTGCGCTGTCGTTATATTACAATTACGGTTCAGGTGGATTTCAAGCTACTGATCAATCTATGGCGTCGAAGGTTATCGGCATAGAAGGTGGCCTTTCTTTAAGTGATGTTCCGTTCGATCTTGCTGTGTTACAGTTAAATGATATGCCCTTCCTGGGCAGGTCTTTTAACCTTTCTTCGTTTCGGCTGAATACAGAACAGTACAAGCAGGAAATACAGAAGAAGTTGCTGAAAATTGGAAGTATGGAAGAATTGCTTTCAGCGGAAGCAACGAAGCTGGCGAATCAAAAATCCGCGTTGATCGGGATGTTTCAAAAAAAAGTCATCGGAGATAGTCGTTTATCAAATATTGAAAACGAATTAAGAGGACTTCTAAGCAGCAAAGAAATTCTTGAGCAGGGGACGACTGCAGCCTTCAGCAATCTTTCTGATAAGGTGCGTGAAAAAATTCAACAGAAAACGGGGGTGGTTGATCTTCTGGAAACCATGCCAGCAGATGAAAGAAGCATATTACCTGATTCTATTGATGTATTGAAGCGTGAGATCGCTTCACTGATTGATTTTCAGGCTGAAGTTGAAAAGTTAGGCGCGGATGCTGTTTCCATGCACGCATCCGATAAAGATATCCGTGGCTTCGAGAAAAAAAAGAAGGAAACGCTGCAGGAACGCTTCGATAGTCCTGAAACAATAAAATCTCTTGCAGGAAAGCACCTTCGTTTAAACGGATTTCAACGCTTTTTACTGGATGCCCGAAAATTAAATATTGGCGCAAATGGTGAAGAACAAGGGACATTGGGATTGCACAGTACTTTACTGAAAGGCGCTTCTTTTGAAAAAGTGAATAAAGGCAACACGTTTGCTCCGGTATTAGGTGTCATTCCATCTGTTACGCAGGTGTCCGATCTTTCTTATGATAATCTTTTACAACGCGCGCAAACGCTGACTGGTGGATTGAGCCTGGGTAAAGAGCGTAAGTCTGGTGCTTTCTCAAAGATGACTGTAATGATGTTCCAGGAACGAAGTGGAATAGCTTCAGGACAACTTTCAGGTCTGGCCAACAACCTCGTTGCAACATTCTCTCAACGGATCAGTATTGGGGAAGGACAGGTGTTAACGGGAGAAATTTCTAAATCAATGAGTAGTTTTGGCGCTGGAGCGGGTAAGGGCAATAGCCTGCTTAGCGCCACCAGTCCATTACAAAATCTTGGATTTAACTTCAACTATAGTGGTGATTTTGACCAGGCGGGATTATCCGGAGAAGCTACTGTATTCTATACCGGCCAGGAGTTTACCAACCTTGGTAATGCTTATTTGCCAGGTGGCAGCAAAGGCGCTTCCGGCTCCGCAAGAAAGTCTTTCCTTGACGGCATGCTCCAGGTAAGTGGAAAGATTCAATACCGTGAATATGATTTTTCCCTAGATAAGAGGACCTGGCAATATGTCTCTTACTCCATTGGCGCAAAATGGAAAATGAAAAAAGGGCAGTTCCTGGAACTGCGCTACCAGCCTTTCAACAACACGCGGAATGTGGATGGCGTAAAGCAGAATACCAACCGGGCGAACCGTTTTTCCTTCAGAGGTAACTACCAGCAAAAACTTTCTCACGGCAATATTTACCGCCACTATATTGATGTTTCCACTTTTGATAATGTGATGGAGAGCATTGCGGCCTCGGCCGATCAAACCGGCAGTGCTGTAACCTATACCAGTCTGCAGACACTTTCCCGCGGGGAAAAAAACTATTTCCTGAATACGGTGTACAACAAAATGAAAACGGAGTCGGGGTTTCTTTTCCTGAATACCAGTTTTTCGGTAGATGGTGGTACTTCAATCCTTATTACAAAACAGGTGCAATATAATCCGGCGCTGGTGTACAACCAGGTTAGTAATTTCTACGCTATGGCAGCGATCAGACAGGGGCTTTCAGGTAAAGTCGGGAAAGGGTTAAATATTTCCGGTTTTGTACAAATGGGTGCTTTCCTGCGCAAGGAGCAACTGGCCAGCGGGATTTCTCCATTCAGTGGAAGTATGATGGTTTCTTATAAACTCAGATAACTGCTCATGAAAAAATATGTTTACCATTTTTTGCTGATGGCCTTTCTGCTGCCTGGTATCACTTCTTTCGGACAGGTAAATATTGTTTTTCAACCTGCGCTTCACGGCCGTAACCTGGAAGGCGTTTTTAATTTTCAAACCATCAGTTCGTCGGGTACTGATCTTACTGCCAGATTGAAAGTAACGCTTAGGGAAGATCGTTACGGGAAAGTGTTTGAGGCCACGGTTCCGTTAATAAAAATTACGAAAGGGCAACAGCAGTTCAGCAGGGCGTTCATGGAAAATACAGTATTCAAATATGCATCGAACGAGTTGGCTTCCATTACCCAAATTACCGGCCGCATACCAGAAGGAGAATATGAATACTGCTATGAACTTACGCTTATCGGATCAAAACCATCAGGAATTCCAGACTACTATGAAAACTGCTTTACTCACAGCTTGTTTCCATTAACGCCGTTGTTGTTGCTTGATCCGGACGACAAAGAAAAAATATGTAATACAAAGCCAACGCTCGTGTGGCAATCTCCCATGCCCTTTGATCCCAATGCGAGTTACAGGGTACTGCTGGCCGAACTGAAAAAAGGACAACTTCCGGTAGAAGCCTTGTCTTATAATATGCCGATCATTAATGTGCCGGATGTAAAAGGAACCAGGCTAATTTATCCAAGCCATCTTCCGGAACTTCAGAAAGGACTCAAATACGCATGGCAGGTGCATTACACCATAGATGGCAGGCTGGTGCAGAAATCTGATATCTGGACTTTCTCCATTGAATGCGAAGAGAAAAAGGATTCAGTTGAAAATGAAGAGAGTTACCGTGTGCTGAAACCATTCTTTAACGGCGATTATTACATCGCCAAACAACATTTGAAGTTTGCGATTAACAATGATTATGGGGAAGGGCTGCTTTCTTATGTTGTATATGCGCTGAATGATCCCGAAAACAAGGTCAAAGGCCTTCCGTCGTTGCGGTTACAAAACGGACTGAACAAATACGCTGTTGATTTGAAGGAACATGGCGGTTTCAAATCCGGTGAACATTATCAATTGGAAGTTGTGCTTTCTGACAGGCGAAAATATTATCTCAGGTTTACATACAAAGATCAATAGCTGATATGAAGAAAGCTTTTTATATCGTATTGCTGAGTGGCCTGCTTTGGGGTTGCGGTGCTGCAAAAAGGGAAAGCGCGACATCAAAAACAGTTGAACTCATTGGTGGAGGAAGGTTAACTGTTCAACACCTGCCTGCTTCGTACGCAGAACAGGCAGGGAGCGATGCAGGGTATCAATATTTCAGGGTTATTATCCACGATAAAAAAGAGCCGGCTAAAACGGACTGGGATTACATCAACTTCGGTTTAGAGCAGTATGTGGTGATGAGGCGGAACATGGATACCCTTTTGCCTGCCGTGTTTCAGAGAATGGCGAATGGTAAGAAAGAAGTGTATGAATACCTTGTTGCTTTTCAATGTTCGCTTTCAAAAGATGATCAATATGCCATCCTGTTGGACGATAAAGTACTTGGTGCCGGAAAGCAGGAAATATTATTCCCATAAATCGTAAAGGGTCTCCAATGATTCGTTTAACCGTAAAGTTCAGAAAGTTCATCGCGTTGTTTTTTCTGCTGCTGTTCACCACGGAAATAATGTGGCCAACCGCCGCTTATGCACTCACTTCTGGGCCATCGCAGCCGGAATCGAAAGGGTTTCAACCGGTAGGTGTAAACGACCTGGTGGATCTTTTCACCGGTGATTTCAGGTATAATATCCCTTTGATGGATGTGGGTGGCTATCCCTTGAATCTTTCCTACGCTTCAGGAGAGTCGCTGGACGATGAGTCCAGTTGGGTTGGTTTCGGCTGGAGCCTGACGCCAGGGGCCGTTAATCGTCAGTTAAGAGGTGTTCCTGATGATTATGACGGAACAGATGCTACGGATCCGGATGTAATAGAGAAGCAAATTGGAATGAAACCAGCCATTGTAAGAGGAATAAGTATGAGCGCCAACACTAAACTGAAAGGTAAAATAATAACTGGTATCGGGGGCAAACTTGGCCTGAGCTTTAGCAGCATTACAGGCGTGAATGCTGAAGTAGGCTTCAACTCAACTTTATCTCTCAGCAAAGACGGCGCTACCTCAAATACAATGAACCTGGGCGTTACATCGAATAACCAGGACGGGGGAATGTTGAACGGGAATGTTAACTTTTCATTGTTGGGGAAGAACAGTCAGGATAAAGAATACAACCTTGGTGGCTCTTTAGGTTTTGGGTACAATGCCACCCGTGGAGTTGAAGGTATGACGCTCGGGGCTTCTTTTTCGACTTCTGTGATGCTTAAAAAAGACCGGCTTGGCTTATCTGTCAACGAGTCAATCGGGGATTATATATCCTTTGTAGGGGAATCGCGCGTACCTGCCATTGAAGTGCCACTGAAAAGAACCGCGTATTCCTTTTCATTCAGGGCTGGAGGCTTTTTTGTGATACCGTCCTTTTCTACAGGCATTACCGGCTCTTATTCTAAACAAGAAGTAGAGAAGGATTTTTGGCGGAAAGATTTCCGTGCATTCGGCCTGATGAATGCCTACAAGGGCAAAGATGCGGAGAATGCTATCATGGATTACCATACAGAAAACAATAGGCCATACATCAGAAAAAGTCCGTACCTACCTGTTCCTGTAGTAAACAACGACCTTTTCTCCGTGACCAATCAAATGGGGTCGGGCCAGTATAAAGTAAATACTTCCAGCAGTGGCGTATTCTTTAATACCCGGATGCAGTCTGAGGATAAATCGCTTGGCGCTGGTGTCGAATTAAATCCGGGTAATATTATAATGACGGCTGTGGATTTTAATGTATTGAAGACAACAAGCACCTCCGGAAAATGGTCGGATAGAAATGCCTACAAGGCTAATGGTGACTGGGCTAAAACGACTGGTACGAATACGGTACTTCCGGAAACATACTTCAAAAAGGTGGGTGAAACAAGCGCTTTGAACAATGGATATAAGACCGCATTACTTTCGAGAGACGCTGTTGCCGTATCACTTGATAAATCATGGACTGCGCGTGTGTTCGGCAGAGGAGCAACGCTAAACAATGTTGTAAATAAGTACAATCAAACTTCAGGAGGAACACTGACCAAATCTTATAAAGATAAATTGGGTGAAGTGTTTGGTTACCTTACAGCCGCAGAAGCAGCTAAGTATGGACTGGAAAAAAACATTCCCAGTTACCCAAGCGGAAGCATCGTGTTAAAAGGGTGCAACGATGGCGCAGGTGTGGTGACGCAGCATTCCCGGACCGAAGCCACGACCGGGAAAAAAAAGCACCATATCTCGGAAGTGACTGTTCTTGACAGATCAGGGACCAGGCATGTGTATGGTGTTCCTGTGTACAATGTCCGTCAGGATGAGGTTTCATTCAGTGTTCCATACAATGAAACCGCCAGGAAAAAGGGACTTATACAATATGCAAATTTGCAGGATTCAGTTCCGGTTAATTCTTCTGACACCCGGTTCAGTTCAACCGATTATCGTTTTTCCTTTAACAAGCAAAGAATGAGAGGGTATGCCAGTTCGTACCTGCTTTCGGGGATACTATCTCCTGATTATGTTGATGTAACGGGAAATGGTATTTCAGATGATGACAAGGGAACCGCGGTGAAGTTCAACTACCATAAGCTCAGCAGCATTTATAAATGGAGAACCCCTTTTAACGACAGCAGCCTGAACCTGCCCAGGATGGCCAATTACAATGAGGGCTTTCTAACCGACAAAAAGGATGACAAGGCAAGCTATGTATATGGGGAAAAGGAGCAGTTCTACCTTCATTCCATTGAATCCAAAACCATGCTCGCCCTATTTATACTGGAGGATAGGACTGATGGGCTGGGCGTGAGCAGCTCAAATGGCGATCTGAATAGTTCCGTAAAATTGAAAAGGCTTAAAGAGATCAGGCTGTATTCAAAGGCTGATCTGTATAAGAACCAGGCGAATTTCGCGAATGCCGTTCCTATTAAGACAGTCCATTTTGAGTACGCTTACGATCTTTTCTCCGGCGTACCCAACAGCCAGACCGGTGGCAAACTGACACTGAAAAAAATATGGTTCACCTTCGGGAATAACAACCAGGGGAAATTACAACCTTACAAATTTGACTACAATATTCCCGCTTACCAGAAATACAAGTTCCGGCAATACGACAGGTGGGGAACTTACAAACCTGCCGATTCTGCCAACAACGCCGGTTTGACCAATGCGGAATACCCTTACGCGGTGCAGGATACTGCGAAGGCAAATCGTTGGGCAGGTTATTGGCACATAAATAAAATAACGCTTCCCTCCGGAGGAATTATTTCAATTAAATATGAATCCGACGATTATGCTTACGTGCAAAACAAACGAAGCATGGAAATGTGCTTTATTAAGGGCATGGGGGCCGTAGGTGATTCTACCAACATAGCAGAAAAGAATACCTTCTTCATTCATCTGCCTAAGCCGGTAAGTACCGTGGAGGAACTCAAAGAACGGTATATAGGAACCATGAATACGCTCTATTTCAAAGTCTTCACAGACCTGAATAACAAAGGGAATTACGAGTTCATCCCGGGATACGCTAAAATTGAAAAGGTGGAGCGCTTTGATGCCAATACTGCTAAGATAACAGTGCAAAAAAATGCTACCTATAACCCGGTAAGCAAAGCGGCCTGGGACATTATGCGCAGCTCACTTCCGAAGCTGGCGTATCCGGAGTATGATAACCTTGATTCTGATGAGCCGGATTTTGTAAAAGCTATAAAATCAATGGTTGGTGCGATCGGAAGAATTTCGGACATCGTTATCAGCTTTGATACGAGGGCAAAAAAGAAAAATTATGCAAGTCGTTTCCAGGCTTCTAAATCCTGGGTAAGGTTGAGTAGCCCAAACCTCAGTAAAACCGGTGGTGGGGCGAGGGTGAAATCTGTGACAATGAGCGACCAGTGGAGTGAAATGACGGGGGAAGCGAATACAAAAACGGCCACATATGGACAGGTTTACGAATACACGATGCCTTATACCATGAATAACGGGCAGAAGATTAATATTTCCAGTGGTGTGGCTTCTTATGAGCCATTGCTGGGAGGAGACGAAAACCCTTTTAAAGTCCCTGTTCAGTTTTCTCAGAATAAATTACTCGGCATTACCGAACATTATAATATCGAACTCCCTCTATGCGAAGCATATTTCCCGGGACCAAGTGTTGGCTACAGCCGGGTAACGGTGAAAAATTTCGGGGCCGACAACAGCATCGGGAATACTGGTACTACTGTATCTGAGTTTTTTACCGCGAAAGATTTTCCTACGCGTGTGGAGGCAACTCCGATGCAGCAACAGCATCCTATCGCCTCGAAAATATTAAAGTTCTTTGGACTAAGAATCACGGACCATGCAACCGTATCTCAAGGATATGTAGTAGAGAATTATAATATGCATGGTAAAACAAAGAGCGAAAGAATTGTGGATAAGGCAGGGCAGGAAATATCTGCCGTGGCTTACGAGTACAAGCTGAACGACAAACGGGCTTTGCAAAAAGAATTGAACAATGTTGTACCCGCTATTACCAGTGATGGTTTAATAGCAGAAACAGAGATCGGTGTAGATTATGAATTCTTTACTGATATGAATGAGCATCAGAACCTGAGTGTAGGTGTCCGGGGTGAACCGTCACTTGGATTTTTTATGACCCTATTCCCAAAGTTCTGGGTGAATATCGGCATGATCCGACCCAATTATGATAAAAAGATGTTCCGTTCTGCGGTAGCCATTAAGTCTATTCAGAATTTCCCGATTCTTGAAAAAGTGATCAAGACAGAGAAGGGTTCCAGAATAGAATCTGAGAACATACTTTGGGACGCAGTAACGGGAGATGTGTTGATGACAAAAACCCAGAATGAGTTTGATGATCCCGTTTATTCGTTCACTTATCCTGCGCACTGGGCTTATCCTGGCATGGGGAATGCGTCCGATAACCAGGGAATCTATCTTACAGGGTTCACTACAAATGCGAATGGAACAATAACCAGTTCCAGTTACAATGCGGTACTTACCCCTGGCGATGAATTGGTGGAGGTGAGTGCAGCGTCGTCCACCCCGCAAAAATATTGGATTGTAAAAGGGACAGACAACTTACTGCGTGCCGTAAATGCTGATGGCGTTACAGCTTCCAGCGTAGCTTCTTCCTTGTATCGGGTACTCAGATCGGGAAGGCGGAACCTCTCAAGTACCGGAATAGGAACTATTGTATCGCTGAATCCGTTGATGGAAAAGGGGAGATTAACTATTTCCGGGCTAAGCAGGATAATAGACGGGAAGGCTGTTGAATTTAAAGAAGAATGGGCAATGCCTGTGAGTCTGAAATGTACGACCGGCTGTCCTCCCGGGTATATATCTTCTCCTGACGGATTTTGCTATTTGAGTCGTAATACACAGTCCAGTTGCACAAATTATTCGATATGTCCCTCAACAAACTCAGCTTACTCAGATCTTGGAACCCGTGTGTATACCACGGAGAGTTTTGCAGTCAATGGCACCGGTTCAAACACCCTAAACGTAAACTGGACCATGCGCCTTTCGGCTTGCGGTGTATGGGTTTGCTCGGGTCCTCCAAGTCCGGGAACAAACACCTGGGTTGGATATTCCAGAAGAGTTGAAATTCCCACATCTAAGTTATATTATGTGGGTATTGGAGGGGATAACTTTGTCCGGTTAAAAATAAATGGTCAGACACGAATTCAATTTGACAATCCAGGCCCCAATGGGGAAAGCTATTCTGCGAATTTCAGATACTGGCATGTATATCCAATTTACCTTACTAAAGGGGTTTATTATTTCGAGGCATCAGGGCGTGATGCCGGATCTCCTGCTGGTTGGGGTATGGAAGTTTACAATAATACTTATGCTGACCTGAGTTCCCCTTCTGCAAATTCGCTCCTAGACATCTTATTTTCAACCGCATGGTTGAGGGGAGGAGGAAGTGCAACAAATGTTACGGCGCCGCACACAGGGACTGGCTGCTCTACTTGTGCGACCGGACAAACGTACAATCGCGAAGATTTGTATTGTTATACAGGCTTCACTGTTAAAGATCCAAATGTTGACGTGTTCAATCCATACACATCGGGTATTCTCGGCAACTGGCGCCCTGTGAAAGAGCATGTATTTGACATCGGTCGGGTAAATCTTAAAGGAAATGCCGGTATTCATGGCGCCACCAATATTCGTGAGGCCGGTTATTATTACGACTTTAATCCTTTCTGGATTTCAGGTACTACAAATTGGAATCCGAATACTTCCGCCAGCTTATTCCAGAATTGGAGATGGAGCAGCGAAGTGACGGGGTATAACATGAAGGGGATGGAAACGGAAAACAAAGACGCGTTGAACCGGTTTAGTGCCGCACAAATGGGCTACCTGCAATCGATACCCGTGGCAGTAGCATCGAATGCACCGTTGAGGAATATCGCTTACGATGGCTTCGAAGACTATGACTTTAACCTGCAATGTGGAACCGACACCTGTAACCAGTACAAAGGGCATTTTAGTTTTTCATCATTGCTTAACGGATCATTTTATGTAACCAATGCGGAAGCCCATTCGGGCAATGGTAGTCTTCGGTTGAATGGCAGCCTGACCATGACCCGTTCAATTTACGATGGTGTAAGTGCGCTTTACACCCGAGACGGCGGGCATCAGTACCGGTTAAACGCGAACTATCCGATGCTCGGTTTTAATCCCAGCCCAAGCGGTAAATACATCCTTAGTTTCTGGGTAAAAGATGTAACACCAACATCAGCAACTCCAGGCATTACTATGCTGGTAAACGGATTGAATATGAACCTGAATACGAAGAAGGTGCCTGTAGTAGAAGGCTGGAAAAGGGTAGAGGTGGAATTTACACAGTCTTCAACGTCAACCTTTACCTTGAATCTGAATACCAATGGCAACACAATGTATGTGGACGATATCAGGATTCATCCCTATGACGCTCAACTGAAATCTTTTGCGTACGATGCAACATCCCTCCGCCTCATGGCTGAGCACGATGAGAATAACTTCTCTACGTTTTATGAATACGACGATGAAGGTATTCTTATCCGGGTGAAAAAAGAAACGGAGCGGGGCATCATGACCATTAAGGAATCAAGAACCGGTGTTAGAAAAAATCAATAGCATGAAAACACGTAAACCAGTAAAAACGATTTGGATCTTATTGTCATTGCTTGCGGCAACACTTTCTTATGCCGGGTTTAAAGGAGCAGACAGGTTTGGCAAAGTTAATAATGATCCGCCCCCTGCTGAAGCTGAACTTTTTGAAGTGCAATTCGATAAAGAACTGGACATTCTGCAAAAGATTACCGACCGGTACAATGCGCATCTCTATATCCGCGGTACCATTACCTATCAGGAAAAGAAGGAAGGCGGACAGCCTGTTGTGGAAAAAGTTGATTTCTTTTCCCATTCATCTGAACTGGTGAATGTGCATTTTATGGATTCTATGCTCCGGATCCAGGAAGGCGCTCGTTTGCTGACCATTGATCATAAGGATCAATCTGTGGTAATGATGGAACTGGCTGCGCCTGAAGAAATGAATGCGGAAGGGCTTTTACCGATAGCCGAACTCTCGAAATACGTGAAAAATATAACTGTTAAAACGAACGGCGCTTTGCATACACTGGAGATAGAACTCAATGAAAACGCACCGGGTAGTTTTCCGCGCTGCAAGCTGGTATATGAGCCAGGAAGCTACCGGTTGAAAAAGATGACCTGTTATGGCTATGATGTTGAAATGGCTGAAGGGGAAAGCAACACGGCATCTGAAGTGGTGGTGGTAGATTCATTAGAAGGAGAAATTGAAACCGGGTATTACGCCAGTGCCACTCCTGTTACAGTGGAAGTGGAATACCTGGAGGAGCGAAGCACGGCTCCGGAAACATGGCGGATCGAAAATTTTGTGCGGAAAACTGAGCGGGGCTATGAGCCTATCGGAAAAATAAAAACTTATTCCATCTACCAATAACCTGATCTTATGGGAAGATATGTTGCTGGCATCGGAAAGTCATGGCTGCGTATAATGAGTTGCTGCCTTTTAGGTGTATTGTTTTGTGTTGAGGTATGGGCAGCAGAGGAGCCTTATGCAGGGTCTATCAGTGGTAGCGCTGTTACTGCGGGCGCAAGCTTTCACGTAACCGATGAGAAATTCGTGAATATCTCCGCCTGGAATACGATTGATGGTACTGCTTCCCGTGCCCCGGAAAATATTCTTGAGTTGAAGTTCGATTATTTTAACAATGTATTCTTCTTCAATCAGAAATTTACAATCAACGTCACCGTAAATATAAAGTGTTACAATAATCCTTATGATACGTCCGCCATTTCCCAGGAGTACAACAATGTATTATTGACCATACGGCACGACAGCACAACCGGCCTGGCCTACAAGGGGCTTCATTCTTATAAGTTCAACGGCGCCTACAAGTATAAGGTGACCGTTTTAAGTATCACAAGCCCGGAATTGGGCTCCAGTATTCCGAACATCCTTAAACTGGAGGGCCGCACTTTAATTAAAAGGAAATACAATTTTAACGCCACCACCAATAACCCGGTACAAATTACAGAGCAGGCAAGAAGAATTTATCTTTCCTGGATACCAGCGCATTACCCCGGCGCAGAACTTTTTGACCTGGAATACACCATTATTGATGACAGCAGCGCATTTGGAAAGCAGATTCAATCCACTATCAGCGCCTCAAATCTGTTTACGACAAACTTTTTAGCCAGCCTGTTTAAGAACAACAGCACGCGGATTACTACTCCCAATGATAGTGTGCTGATCAACCCCGTCTACCGGGGTGGGTTCCTTGTGTTCAGGATACGCGGCGTCCAATTTAAAAATGAATACCTGCCGAGTATTACAGATGCTGAAAAATACCTTCGCACCACCGGCAACTGGAATTATAGCGCCACGAAAGTAGGGAACCCCTCCTACGCGTATAATATCGTTGACCTTTCCTGGCATGAAGATTCCCTGAACTGGCAGTATTCCGTTTCTTTCGCGGAAGAGGGGAAGAAAAAAGAAATGGTGGGCTACTTTGACGGATTATTCAAGAACCGGCAGAACGTCACCATCAACAATGCGACACTGAATGCGGTAGTGCAGGAAACGTTTTACGATGCACAGGGAAGACCGGCGGTCAACGTGTTGCCTGCGCCTACCAACGATGGTACACTGCACTACTTTGACGCGTTCAACAGAAGCAACCTGAACAAACCATACAATTACGCTGACATATCGGCTGGAGTCAATTGTAATGATACCGCTGCGCTTGTCTCAGATTCGTCTGGTGCCGGGAGGTATTATTCTGAAAAAAATGATGTAAATGATTATTTCTTTAAGAAATATATTCCGAAAGCTGAAGGATATCCTTACTCTTTTACCTCTTACACGCAAGACAATACCGGAAGAATAAAAGCCCAGGGTGGGGTGGGAAAGGTATTTCAGCCAGGTCAGGGGCATGACACTAAATATTTTTACGGCAAGCCTACGCAGGACGAACTTGACCGGCTGTTTGGTGTGGAGGCGGGGAACGCAATCCACTACCTGAAAAATATGGTGGTAGATCCCAATGGCCAGATCAGCGTTAGTTATGTTAATGCGAGCGGGAAGACGGTGGCTACAGCGTTAGCGGGTGTTACCCCTCCCGGCCTGGAAAAACTGCCATCCCACGACAATGTGGGTACTCCGGTTAAGAAAGGTATGTTAACCAGCCAGGACTTTGCGGATGAACTCAGTACGGGGCTTAAAATTGGCGTAAGTTCATTTCTGGCACCAATAAGTGGGGAGTATAAATTTTTCTACGACCTCACACCACTGAGAATGGATGTGTTGTATGGCTCAGCCCTTCAATATAAAATTTGTAATACATGCTATTATGACCTCGAAATATTAATTAAGGACAATTGCGGTACAGTAAAATCCTCGGTGTTAAAGCCAGTATTAGCAGGGACATTGTTTCAAACCAGTTGCAGCTACACCGCACCGGTTATCTCAGATAGTTTCGCCTTCAACATCGCCGCGCACGAGATCGGAGATTACAGCATATCCTACAACATCAAAGTGAGCGAAACCGCCTTGAAATTCTACGACAGTGTACACCTGGCGCAGAATACGGATATCAGGGCGTTTAACAGCTTCCTGACCGAAAGGCTGGGACAGGCAAGTTTTATCGACTGCTTTTCCGATTGTAAAACCTGCAAGGAAACACTGGGTACACAAACAGAATTTATCAATAACAGAATCAAGCCGTTGTTTTATCAGGCTGATTCCTTAAACTTCGCCCCGTTTCAAAGCTGGGCGGAAGCGCTTTATACAACATTATACAACAACTGTCAGTCGATTCAGTCGGGTTGCCAGGAATTTTCCAGTCCCTGTGATGAAGAGAAGTTGTTGCTCCTTGAGGACCTGATGCCCGGTGGCCAGTACGCCTTGTACGACGAGAACTTTGAATTACTAGAGACTTCTTCACTAAACGTTTTACACGGCTTATATAGGTTGGGGCGAACTTTTACAAATGAAGATGGTACACCCGGAACAATTTTTAAGGATGGTGTAAACTATCCGGCGGGCAGCATTTTTATAACAATCCGTGAATTCATTGAAAACTTTAAACCAGCCTGGGCAGAAGCGTTTTTACCACTGCATCCAGAGTATTGCTTTTACCAGTGGTGCCTTACCAATTCAACTTCTAAGGCTTTCGATAACATGATTCTTGAACTGGATAATGATTCTACTGCCACAGCACAAGGATATTTTGGATCGGTTACATCGTTGCTTTCAAGTGATCCGTTTTTTGCTTCAGGGGGTTATGGATCGGGTATGTATACTGATATGTACGACAGCTTGTACAATTATTCCAACACGGTGTATGGTTATCCATCGTCCGCGCCGGTAAAGAATATCCTGTCTTATGTCGATTTTGAATTGTACTGTGAGCCGAATAATGTATCCCCGTCTTCCTGCGTTCCGCCCGGCTCAACCTGCCGGTCACCCTATATGGAATGGCAGATGTACAAGGAAGCTTATCTGAGGCTCAAGTCGTATTTTGTAGAGAAAGCCCGGATACAATACAACCCTGAGTGCAAGAACTGCTATATCGGTACCGATAATACGGAAGTGGGCGGATGTGAGCCACCTCAGTACAGTTGGTTTACAGCCGTTACCGATAGTGTATCAAACGGGTTTACTTACATCAAAATAAAATTCAACAATGCAGGAGACACTACGGCACCGAATCAATATGTTGTAAATATTCAATATTTGCGGAGCGGTGTTTATTATTATACGTCCCTCATTTTTCGCGCAGAACAGAGTTTTGAATTGATAAACCTGTACCAGATTTCAAGTTATTCAATTGTTTCAGTTGCTTGTGATAATGGACTGATTTTAACAATGCGCGATGACCAGAAGAAATCAATGGAAAACTGGTGGAAAAGGTTCGATTCTGATTCTTCAGGTATATTTTATGCCAGTCTTTCTTCAACAGGAAAGCAAAGTAAAGTGGGAGATTGGAAGATTGACCCAAAACTTATTTCAATACCAGAACAAAAAGGATGTGTTTTCGATTGCCCCTGTCCCACTATCGCTAATTTCTGGGGGCACACTTATCTTGATGGCTATAATTGTCCATTATCCTCTGTATGGGTTTATTATAGTGGGCCTGAAATACCTGTTGGGCGGACGGTTAGAGTTTATTTTCGATACTATAATTCAAACTATTCATCATGGGAGTTTGAGGTAATTGATTTTGGCCCTGGCGAGACAGAAAAGGAGTTTTGCCTGACCTATTATGAATACAATTACAATGAGATCATAGTCGACTATGTTGAGTGTATTGATGAACCCGGGTTTAATTGCGGTAATTCAGCTCAACGGCCTCCAAGTTTGTGTAAGGATGATCCCAATTATCCCTACTATAAGAATAAAATCAGGCGCTATAATGACTATCAAAATACCGATGGACTTGCGGAGACAATCAGCACAAGGTATAGCGCTTATTCGGATGAACAAAAGGGGGCTGGAGCTGCGGAATGTAAATCAATTTGCGAAGCACAGGCCGATACCTGGATCAGTACACTCAAGGGGTGCAATGCGGCTTCGCCAGCTATCTGGGCTGAACTAAAGACAAAGTTGATCAACGCTTGTAAAACTGGATGCAGTACCAGTCAGTTAGCCGTCAATGGCTCTTCAAGTTCTTTTGAATCCATTATCCGGAGTTATTTTCCGACCTCGACAGATTCCTGTACAGCCTACCTTATTTCAAATCCATATCCCAGCAATAAGGAGCCGCAGTACAACCGTACGATTCATGTTGAAATTACCTCCTGCCTTCAAAGCAGATTCACGTATCTGAAGAATAAATATCTTTCATCTGGTTTCAGCGGCTCTTTCCATCTATGGCTGCAAAGGCAGTTGGGCGCGGATTACAAATTGAAAGAATCTGAACTTACTAGTCTTGAGACTCAGCTCAGTTCCGGGTGTAAGTATTTTAAAAAGCCGATCGAACTCCCAGTGGCAATGGGCTGCAAATCACCCTCTTACTATTACAATGAAGCGTGCAGGGATTCAGCGTACATCAGGGGCGTATGGAACGCTTTCAATGCACAGTTTCCCGGCGTAGATACTTTGAGCCAGCACTACCAGACAATACTGACAAACTATTTCAACCATTACCTGGGTTACGCTTTAAATTTCGAGGACTATGACGCTTACATCAAGCGCATGCTGTCGGGTACGTTATACAAGGATTTGCTTTGCTCGAAGTCGCAGGACTCTTACGCTGAAAGTTTTTCAGACGTAAACAATTGCCTTGCGGATGTATTCTTTGCGGCGTATTCCACCGCGCTTACCGAGTACAATGTGTATATCGATTCAGTTCGGGCTGCATTCAGGGCGGCTTATTTTACAAGGTGCCTCGCGGCTGATGCCAATCTGGCGATGCGTTCCAATTACCTCGAATACCATTATACACTGTATTATTACGATCAGAGTGGTAATCTCGTAAAAACGGTTCCACCAGCAGGCGTAACAATGGCAACGCCAACGCAGATAGACCAAACAATCAATTATAGAAAATCTTATAACCGGTATTGCCAGGAAAATCAGCCTTTTGCCCAGTTTACCGGAACGAACCGGATAAATGTTGTAGCGGCGGCGGGTAATGACTTCCCTTTGGCCGGGCCTGCGTTCACCTTTACAATGGAGTCTTTTGTGAGACTCAATAATTTCAGTAACCAACCGATTTTTTCATTTATCAATTACTCAATAACAGGTGGCGTAACCAGGGAGAGTGGACTGGCATTGATGGTCAGAAGCGGAAAACTGGTTATTGGATCTGGTGTATGGACCAGCTCGGCAACCAATAACTTTAACGAGAAGGAGTCTCCCGCTATTACTAATTTCATGGAAACCGGTAAGTGGTACCATGTGGCGGTGGTTTTCTCGGCGGTCTCCTCAGCGTGGCCAAAAGTATATGTCAATGGAGTTCTTGTGCCACTTACTTCCTTAGATGCCAATTCAACATCGTTCTATAATGTCTATCCTACTTCTACTACCATGCTGGGTGGCAGCGTCTATAAAGGCGTAACAACGCACATGCAGGGGGGTATGAGGCAGTTCAGGATGTACAGGAGAGCGCTGAGCCAATTGGAGCTGTTGCAGAATGCTACGAATAAGTGCCTGAATATTACGAACCAGGCTTTGCTGCTGGCGAATGTTCCGCTGAACGAAGGAACGGGCAATACGGCAAAAGACCTGAGTGCTAACTTTACGGCATCTGTCAATTCCGGCAGCCTTGGTTGGGGGAACTATTTTCCGCCCTATTATCCAACGCATACCCTTCCTACAGTTTATGAATACAATTCACTGAACCAGGTGGTGATGCAGTCTTCTCCTGATGGGGATACCTCCCGTTTCTGGTACGATGTGCTCGGCCGTTTGGTGGCATCTCAGAACAAGGAACAACTAAGCCCGAAAAACACGACATCGAACGCTGTAGTGAACCGGTACAGTTACACGACTTACGACGCGCAGGGCAGGATCTTGGAAGTAGGTGAAAAGCATGGCGGTGGTATTCTGCGTTTTGGCGATGGGTCTGGTAGTGGGTTCAATACGAAGAGTGTCAGCTCGCTGGGTTTGTGGTACGCTACTGGCTCCGACCACCAGGTTACCCAAACTTATTATGATATACCTGCCAGTACCGTGGTCACCAATACTGATATCACCACACCCCAGTCGCTGAACAGCCGCAAGCGGGTGGTTTCTTCGATCTACAAGGAAGCGAAATCCAACACGGATTACGATGTGGGTACACATTACGTATATGATATCAACGGCAACGTAAAAACCTTGTTCCAGGAACACAAGGCTTTCATTCAACTCCTGCCCACACTATCGCGCACACCGCGCCGGGTGGATTATGAATACGACCTGATCAGCGGTAAGGTGAATAAAGTTCATTTCCAGAAAGACAGGAACGACCGGTTCTCCCATAAATACGAGTACGATGCGGAAAACAGGCTCACATCGGTGTGGACGAGCAAAGATGAACACGGCTTCACCTGGGAGAACGACGCAAGGTATTATTACTACCTGCACGGCCCGCTGGCCCGCTCAGAAATAGGTGACCATGAAGTGCAGGGCCTTGATTTTGCCTACACCTTACAAGGGTGGTTAAAAGGCATCAACGGCCAGACACTTGATCCTGCTAAAGACATGGGCGAAGACGGACTGCTTTCCAACCCTGTGTACAAGAACTTCAGCAGGGATGTAATGGCTTTCAGTCTGGGTTACCATAACAACGACTACAAGCCCATTGGTAACGCCACTGCCACCGCGTTCGGATTAACTTTTACAGCACCCACAGGGCTGGTGGGTACCACCGGCAATACCGGTTATGAACTATTTAACGGTAATATCCGGAATACCACCCTGGCACTGAATAAACTGAACGGTGGCGCCACTTCGGGGTATTCTTATCTGTATGACCAGTTGAACCGGCTTACGGCAACTAAGCAACATAATGTTTCCGCGACAAGCTGGTCTTTCAGTTCGTTCAACGAAGCGTACCGGGAAAGAACCACTTACGATGCCAATGGGAATATTATGCGGTACCTGCGCCAGGGGGCTAATGTCTCTGGTATGCCGCTGGGCATGGATAGTCTGACTTATAATTACTATGCCGGTTCCAACAAACTGTCTTTTGTTCGTGATGCGATCGCTTCGGGCAATTACGCGGGTGATGTGGATATAGACAATCAATATTCTGCCAACTACGATTATGATAAGATCGGTAACTTGATGGGCGATGTTCAGGGCGGGTTGTCGAATATCTCCTGGAACGTGTATGGAAAGATCCGTTCGATCACCCAAACGAACGGCACTACCATCAATTATAAGTATGACCCCTCAGGCAACCGGATTGAAAAATCCGTAACTTCGGGAGGTGTAACAACACGGGATTTTTACATTCGTGATGCGCAGGGGAATATATTGAGTGTGTACCGCCATGCGGGGGGCATACTGAATCTGGAGGAGATGCATTTGTATGGAAGTTCCCGTCTGGGTTTAACGGAACTGAAACGTACTGTTGCGGAAGAGACGATTCCGCTGTATCCCGTACACGATAGTTCTTTGATTGGTTGGAAGCGGTATGAGTTGAGCAATCATCTGGGTAATGTGTTGGCTGTTATCAGTGATAAGAAGACTGGTGTGGCAGGATCGGGAAGCAGTATTGGTTATTATACTGCGGAGGTGATCAGTGAGCAGGATTATTATCCGTTTGGGATGGGGATGCCGGGGAGGAAGTGGAGTGTTGGGGGGTATGCATTCGGCTTTAATGGAAAGATGAATGATAATGATGTGAAGGGGGAGGGAAATCAGCAGGATTATGGGATGAGGATATATGATACTAGGGTGGGAAAGTTTTTGTCGTTGGATCCCTTAACCAGATCATATCCATGGTACACTCCCTATCAATTTGCTGGGAATAAGCCAATTTTGGCAACAGATTTAGATGGGCTTGAGGAGAACACGAATTCTCTTTATGTAAAGCCTCCTGTGGTATTCCTAGTAAAACCAACATTTAAAGGAGTAATTTCAATCACCAACGCCCTTAATGCACAACAAGTGCATAAGTTATTTGAAGGCAATTTTCTTGAATTGAAAAATGCCGATAAGAGCGGTGTTGCTCGTTCGTATGTAAATGAGATTGCTGGTTCGAATGCTGAAAATGGTTTAAGATTGGATATAACCCTTACTGGGCAAAGGAACGTTACGACAAAGAGTTGGAAAGGAACCGTTATTAGCCAGTTCTATCAATACTCATATAATTTCAATTACTTAAATGAAGATGGTGATGTGGTTGATGAAAGTGGAACTTTTGAAATTGACTACAATATTATAAAAAGCACCTCTGTTTACGATATTGGATCAGGTATAGTTTTAAATAAGATAGTCTCATTTACTTTCACACGATTGAGATATGGGGCGAGCTTATTGAGAGGGGTTAAACTAACGGGAGATGTATCTGTTAAATCGAATGCGCAGATTCAAAAGTTATTGCGATGGGCTAAGACTGAAGGTGGAGATTTTGCTGCGGCAGCAGAATCAACAAGGGATTTTACGAAAAAACTTGGAACGAAGGCAATTGAAGAGCTTAAAGGGTTGGGTTACACTAAGGAGGATTTTGTGAAATGGAAAAGTACATATTCTGACGCAATAAAAAATCTTGCAGAAAGGAAAAAAGACATTCAAGTCCAGCAGGCTAGACTTGAAAGTGTTGAGAAAATACTGGAATTATGGAAGTGAAAAAAAATAGCAGCCAACTATCATTGGTAAACAATAGCAACAGTCCTTTACTTATTACTGTGGAGTATATTCATTATGTTGAGGCGCTGCCGCCAGGTGATATGTTTAAAATTGAGATATACTCTACACCAGAAATTGATTTAAAATCAATTTTTAAAGTGGAATTTGATGGGGCCAACTCATTAACTATTTTACTTAATAATAATATTGAGTTCTTTGGGAGCTATCAGGTGTTTTTTTACGTCGGCGATAAGTGTGTGTACAGCCAAAAATTATAATGGATTTCGTTCTTGTCTGAATTGCGGAGTAGTCTATTTTTACCGTGAGGGAGGATCGAGTAATGGAAAGCCAGAGATGATCGGGTTCTTAAAATATACAGGAATATCATTCGTTAAAACAGCAAAGAGTGCATATTTGGACTCATTTAAAATGCTGAAATTCAGTATAGAATTGCATTTAACCTCCTCAAATCTTCCACCAAAGAGTTCGAACTTTGTCCCAGCGGGTTCACGGAGACGCCAAGTGAAGACAATACTTCCACTTGGCGTCATTTTTTTATAGGAATTTATCTCTTCTGAAATTTTTTGATTGGATGCCTCTTTAGTTAAGTTAGAGCGCCATTATATTCTCCATCTTTTATTGCTTTTAATCTTCTTTTATTTTTCCTTCCAGCATGCTACGTAAACGGAAGTAACGATTTTCTATGTTTATGCAATTGTCTTTTTTGTTTAAAATTAGCTTGGATATATATGTTTTTGATATTTATTATTATCTTAATCGTTGATAATTACGGTCAATTGAACCCCTTTTAAGTATAACCTTAATCCATTATGAAAATTCTGCATACCGCCGACTGGCATATAGGCCAGCTCTTTCATGAATATGACCGTACCTACGAGCACCAGCAATTTTTAAACTGGTTACTGGAAAAATTGATATCAGAACAAATAGATGTATTACTCATCAGCGGTGATGTGTTCGACCTGTCCAACCCCTCGGCAGCGTCCATCAAAATGTTTTACAGCTTTTTGAACAAAGCAGTGAAAGCCAGTCCCAATCTGCAAATAATCATCACTGCCGGCAACCACGATTCGGCGGCACGCCTTGAATCCCCCAAACCGCTGCTGGAATCATCCAACATTCATATCATTGGCCTCGTTGAGAAAAAGGAGGATGGCAGCATTGATTATGAAAAACTGGTTCTTCCACTGAAAGATAAAGCAGGAGCTATCAAAGCCTGGTGTATGGCCATTCCTTTTTTACGCATAGGCGATTACCCTTTTGTTGCGGATGCAGAAAACCTTTATACCGCTGGTGTGTCTGCGCTATATACAGCAGCTTACGACTATGCCTGTACTAAAAAGCAGGCAGATGAACCCGTGATCTGCATGGGGCACTTACATGCGCAACAGGCAGAAATTACTGATATGGATAAAACAGAAAGATTGATCATGGGCGGTGTGGAATGTATTGCAGCTACAGCTTTTCACGAAGATATCAGGTATTTGGCCTTGGGACACATTCACAAAGCCCAGCGCATTGGCGGTAAAGAGCATATAAGATATTGTGGCAGCCCTATTCCTATGTCTTTTTCGGAACTGAATTATAAACACCAGGTGATTGTGTTTGACTTGGAAGAACAAAGCATTCATAACGTGGAATCTATTGAAGTACCTGTATCAGTAGAACTAAAGAGAGTACCATCCGTTCATAGTTCATTGACCGAAGTGATCAATGCCTTACAACAATTGCCCGCAGCAGGTAGCGAGCTCCAATCAACGCCCTACCTGGAAGTGCGTGTGCTGCTGGATGGTCCCGAACCCGGGCTGCGCCACAAGATAGAAACAGCCCTAAACGGCAAAGCTGTGCGCCTGGCAAAAATAGATGTGAAGTACCCTGTGGCTGCTGCTGCTGTCAATACGACAGCAACCATTCCGGAAGACAATCTCCGGGAACTACAACCGGAGGATGTGTTTGCGAAAGTGTACCAGGCCAAATATAACAATGCCGTTCCGGCGGAGCTGCTCCAATTATTTAACCAGGCAACCCAGGAGGTGGCGCAAACTGTAGCTGAATGAAGATCCTGGGCATCCGCATAAAAAACCTGGCTTCACTGGAAGGGATAACCGAAATTGATTTCACGCAGGAGCCTTTATCATCCGCAGGCATATTTGCTATAACCGGCCCTACGGGTGCGGGAAAGTCCACTATCCTGGATGCACTTTGTCTTGCCCTATATAGCAAAACACCGAGATACCTGCAAGCCAAAGAATCCGGGATTGAAATAACGGATGCCCAGGGAAGTGCTATAAGCCAGGGCGATGTGCGGGGCATATTAAGAGACGGTACCGGTGAAGGATTTGCAGAAGTGGATTTTGCAGGTGTGGATGGGCAACGCTACAGGGCTACCTGGCGGGTACGAAGAGCCAGGGATAAAGCCGAAGGAAGCTTGCAGCAATATAGCATAGGTTTAAAAAACATCGATACCAATACGGATATTCCCGGAAGGAAAAATGAAGTGCTGGAAACCATAGAACGGCTGGTAGGCTTGAATTTTGAGCAATTTACCCGTTCCGTACTGCTCGCCCAGGGCGACTTTACTGCATTTTTAAAAGCAGCCAAAGAGGAAAAATCATCTCTTTTGGAAAAGCTTACGGGAACCCGTATTTATTCCGAAATATCCAGGCAGATATTTGCTAATTACAGCAAAGAAAAGCGCGTGCTGGAAGATCTTAACCTGCAACGGGAAGGCATCGACACATTGACACCGGAAGAACTGGAAGCGCTGGAGCGGCAGAAAACAACTATGGAACAAAGCATAGCCATACAAGAAAAAGAAGCAACACTTTTAAATAAGGAAATGGACTGGCATGCCCAGCTTACACTATTACAAACCGGCCTCGGCGCAGCGAAAAGTGCACATGAGCAGGCCATTGAAGCCAGGGAAAATGCCGCAGACCGTGAGCAGGAATTAAAGCAGGTGGAACAAGTGCAGCCTACCCGTACCTGGGTGGATGGACAACAAGTAGCTGAAAAGCAAAGGGCCGAAAAGATAGCTACACTGCAACAATTACAAACAACCCTTGAAGGCCTGCAACAGCAGCAGGAAATATCAGATAAGCAACTTCAAACTGCCAACGAAGCCACCGCTGCTGCTATTCAACAACAGGAGGAAGTCATACCTTTCTTAGAAGAAGCAAAGGCATTGGATGTACAGATCAAAGAAAAAGCACTACAGGTAACTCAAGCAGCAACAGAGGTAAAAACGGTTCAAGAAACCCAGCAGCAACTGGAGCAACAATTACAGGAACAGCAACAGCAATCCGAACAGTTACTGGCTTCCATTACACAATTACAACAATGGAAGAAAGAAAATAGTGCAAGGCAACCCATTGCTGAAAACCAGGGCCTCATCAGCGCAAAGCTGGATGATGCACAGGCGCTGCTGGATGCTGAAAAATTATCGTTACCCGAGTTGGAACGTACACAAACAGCTATAGCCAAAGCGAAACAGGCAAAAGCTGACCTGGAAGCAACATCAGGAATTATTGTACAACAATTACAGGCAGAAAAGGAATTACATACCATGGCTTTGCAGACGTTGGCGGACATACCTGTTGCAACTGCAGAAAAAGAAAAGGCGTCTATAGACTCCCGCATCGAGGACCTGGTTGCGGCAGAAGTGCACTGGAAAATAGTAGCCCACAGCAAGGCAGACCTTAATATAATAAAACAAAAACTGGCGGAGCATAAAAGCGAATTAAACAATAAAACACCATTACTGGCACAGGCCTCGGCGCAATTGGTGATTGCTGCCGCAGAGCGGGACGCATCGCTCCGCATGTTGGATAAAGCACGGCTGGCCGCTGCGGAAAATGTGGCATCCCTGCGCTCACAGTTAGTACCCGAAGAACCTTGCCCCGTTTGCGGCAGCGCAGCACATCCGTATGTTACCGAACAGCCCCAATTGAATCATGTGCTGGCGGAGCTGGAAGCAGCACACCAGCATCATGATAATGCTTATGCCACCTGCCTGCAAACAGAAAGCAGTTTGCGGGAGACCATCAACCGGTTAAGAGAAACTATTGCCCGGCAGGAGCAGGAAACAACTACAAAAGAAACGGCATTGGCAGCGCATTATAAAACCTGGGAAGGCTTTACCATTTATCCGCATGCTGCTGAAATACCCGATGAGCAAAAAGCAACCTGGATGGCACAGCAATTACAGGACGCAAGGGCGCAACAAAAAAAGCTGCAACAGCAAATACAGTTATACGCTGCAAAAAAACAGGAACTGGATGCACTACAGCAAAAAATAAATGAACTGGAACGGCAGCAACATGAAAACAGCAATGCCGTAAAAGATACCAACTGGCGCCTGCAATCCCTGCAGGACCAAGCGGCGCAAT
This sequence comes from uncultured Flavihumibacter sp., assembly GCA_946481605.1. The sequence continues at coordinate 28,018 of CAMLPA010000001.1, forward strand.
ACCAGAAAGAGCAACAGAACCACCACCAGGCATTGGCCACCATAGAGCAAAGCTTATCGGCTTACTTTACCGCACCAGGCTGGTTTACGCATTGGAAAAATGATGCTGCGGCTTTCGGGCAACGCATCAATGAATTTGCCGAACAATGGAAAGCCACTGTTCAAAAGCTGGAAGAGGATTCCCGGCAGCACAGCGTATTAACGGCAACACTCGAAGCCATAAATAATCAACTGCAAAACGCTTCAGTGGAAGTACAAAAGAAGCAAACCGCACTCAGGGCTGTGAAGGAACAACAGGAAACCCTTACACAAAAGCGCCAGGCTATCTTTAACGGCGAGGCTGCCGCCATTATAGAACAGCGTTTAAAACAAGCCGTAACAGCAGCACAGCAGGCGGTGGACAAAATAAAGGCCGACAGGGAGCTGTTGCAAACCAACCTTACCCGTACAGCCACACAAAAGGAGCAGGCTGAAAAAGATATACGGTTGTTGCAGCAACAATCCGAAATCTTCCATCAAAAAATACAGGACTGGCTTACTGCATTCAATAGCCGCAATACCCCGGTAGTAGACGAAGAGCGGTTATTACAATTGCTGGCATATAGCAGCGACTGGATAGAAACAGAACGTACCGCATTAAGAACGATAGCCGATGCCATTACACAGGCACAATCCGTATTGCAGGAACGTACCACGCAACTCCAGCAGTATGAACAGCAACGACTTTCGGAGCGAAGTGCCGAAGCGCTAAACGAATTACTAAGCACCGTAAAAACAAACTTGCAGCAACAGGTGCAGCAAAAAATCGAGATCGGGTTCCAGCTGCAGCAGGACCTGGCCAACAAGCAAAAGATCGGCGACCTGCTGGGCATTATAGAAGCTCAAGGGCTGGTTACAGAAAACTGGGCAAAGCTCAACGATATCATTGGCTCGGCAGATGGCAAAAAGTTCCGGCTCATAGCGCAGGAATATACTCTGGATGTACTGCTCAGCTATGCCAATGTGCACCTATGCATGCTTAGCAACCGCTACCTGCTGCAGCGCATACCCAACACCTTGGGCCTGCAGGTGATAGACCAGGATATGGGCAATGAAGTGCGTACCGTGTTTTCCCTCTCCGGTGGAGAATCTTTCCTGGCATCGCTGGCGCTGGCTTTGGGGCTGGCCTCGCTATCCAGCAGCCGCATGCAGGTGGAGTCTTTGTTTATTGATGAAGGCTTTGGCTCGCTCGACCCTGCTACGCTGAATATTGCGATGGATGCGCTGGAACGCCTGCATAACCAGGGGCGTAAGGTAGGAGTGATCTCACATGTGCAGGAAATGACGGAGCGGATACCGGTGCAGATTAAGGTGAGTAAGCAGCAGAGTGGGAGGAGTAAGGTGGAAGTTTTGAGTATTTAATATTTCTTAAAAAGCAATTGCAATGAAGATAAAATTTTTACCAGCGTTTAATGGGGATTGTATCCTGCTTTCATTTGAACATGACAGCAATAAAAAAAATATTTTAATAGATGGAGGAGTTCCCAGAACCTATGTACGTCAATTAAAACCTGAATTAGAAAAAATCGTCCAAAATGGCGAAAACATTGATTTGCTTATTGTAACCCACATAGACGACGATCATATTGGCGGTATAAAAGAGTTGTATCAGGATACAAAATTAAATAAGGATTTTATTAAAGAGGTATGGTTTAATTCAGGTGATTTACTATCAGATTATTTCAATACAGAAAGAGACGCAAGCCGGGCTGTAGAAATTATTAAAGATAATCAGACGGTTATGAGTGTGGGACAGGGTGTTACTTTAGAAAAAGCTTTAAAGGAGGAAAAAGGCAACTGGATTCAAAACTTAATTAGAGTTTCTGATAGTAAAATAGATTTTTTTGGGCTTTCTATAACTGTTTTATCCCCAAATGAAGAAGGTCTGCAGAAACTTCATAAACATTGGGAAACTGAGGTGGATAAAAAAACTAAAATGTCGGAAGAACATGATGATTTTAATATCTCCATTTCTGAATTAGTAAAACGTAAGTTTAATGAGGATAAGGCCATTCCGAACGGAAGCTCTATAGCACTTTTGGTAGAGAAAGATAATAAATCAGTCCTTCTACTAGGAGATGCTCACCCAAGTGTAATTGCTGAATCTCTAGAAAGATCAGGGCTGGCGTCTGATGAAAACAAACTGAAAGTGGATTTAGTAAAGGTTTCTCATCATGCCAGTAAAGGAAACACAAACCCTAAACTTTTGTCTTTAATTGAATGTAGCAAATTTGTTATCTCAACTGATGGTAGTAAATACGGATTACCGGATAAGGAAGCCATTGCTCACATCATAAATTCCCATCCCCACTCTACTATTTATTTCAATTATGATGAAATATCGAAAGGAATTTTCCTCCAAGAGGATAAAGACAATTATTCTTTCAGCTCCTCACTTCTTTTAGAAACAGATTATTTAATAGAATTATAGCTATGCCAACAATAGAAGAACAACTAAGATTCTTTGCTGTAAAAGTAAATAATGGAAGTGGGTGTTTATTTCAGCCTGATTCTAAAGAGTATACTTATGTACTGACAGTAAAGCATAATCTTGAAATTACAAATGAAGCAGGAGAAAAAGAGTTGATGCCAGTAAATGCTATTAAAATATACAGGGGAAATGTTGATGGAGAGCCATTATCCAATATTATGGCTTGTGAATTACATGAAACGTTAGACTTAGCATTGATTGTTATTCCCTATATAGGCGATTCCGAAATGACATTGACGCATTCCTTACCCGTAAAAGATGAAGCAATATTTCTGTATGGCTATCCTAAAAGATTAATTGCAAGTGAGGATAAAAGAGAGAATATTTCTTGCTTTTGCGATATGCAAAGAGAAGATAAGTTAGGAAGTGAAATCAGAACAGAACAGGGACAACATACTTGGGATAGAAGTACGCAACAAACAATGCTAGGCCTGTCGGGATCCGGTGTATTCGCAGATATTAACGGCACTTTAGTTTTAAAGGGGATATTCCCGGAGTTGAAAGATCCATCAGGAGCAAATAATAAATTGATTTCCTACTATATCTCTAACTTTAATTCCATTGCAGATAAGTTAGGTCGAAAACATCTTTTTCCGTCAACCCTTTTAAGTTTTCAACTATACACGAATAAAGTTTTCAGAAGAGTTAATCCAGGGTTAAAAGGAGTTTTTAATAATAATATTGAACAAGTTGCCAATGGTGTTATTTCGCCTATTGCTATTGCCGATCGAAATAAGGATAAGCTAACTCTCCCTATTTCAAAAAATTATTCAGATAATTTTTCTCAGTCAAAGCTTTGGGAAGCATGGCTAGAACTACTAACAATATTAAATATTGCAATTCCGGAAAACCAAGATTTGGAATTTTGTTGTAGCAAAGTGCCTCTATATTTCTCTGCAAATGAAAATCATATAAAAAAATTAATAAAACTATTTCTTTCTGAGAATACACTAAGAAGCCAAATAAAAAAAAATTCTCTAATAGCATTTTCAAGTAATGAAACCTCTGGGGGAAAAGAATTTTTAAGTAAAGAAGAGGTAGAAAATATTGTAGCGAAATTAGATCAGCCTGATTTTTTCAATGACAAAATGATGATTGGAAACGCTACTCAGGTTCCAGGCTTTTCGTGTATTCACATTGATCATTTTTCCACTAAGATAGATCAGTTAGATGTTGATGAACTGAGCATACCCCAAATGCTACATTTAATAAAAGAAGAAATCACAAAAATCTTGAACTATGCTTCATAAAAATGAATTACCCCAAAATCTACTTCCGACTGATAAAAATGAATACCTGTACACGCAGCTTGAGTACTGGACTTATGAAGTAGATTCCAAGACTCCCTATTCTTGTCATTTATTTACTATTGTGTGTAACGATAATGCGGCACTTAGCGACTGTTGGGAAGATATCACAGAAAGCATTGCAATAAACTTTCAAATAAACCTCGAAAAGGAAATAGAGCGATGGAATATTTACCTTTTATTTCTGCTTGAAAATGAGGTGCCTAAAGAGATAAAATATAAAGTAGAGCAGGATAAATATTCTTGCAGAAAGCTGGTAGAAGATAATTTGAAAACAAAGGAGTTTCCTGAAGTTTATGTCAGACAATTAATTCAAGATAAAATCTTCTCAGTTCGTGATATAGATAATAGGCAAAGTGCGTCCACTTCAAATGAAAAAAATGTAGAGGCAATAATTAGATCTGCTGACGATAAGATATTACCTGCTTTAGAAGGCTTTAAAAGTAATAAGCAGATAGGTGTATTTTATTCAAAATTTAAAGACACTAACAATGGATAATAATAATATTAAATTAAGCAGAATAGAATTGGAAGCGTTTAGAGGATACAGAGATAAAGTAAGCTTTGATTTTAGATTGCCTGAGAAACAAATAGCGAATATAATTGCGATATACGCACCAAACGGCTTTGGTAAAACTTCTTTCTTTGATGGTGTTGAATGGAGTACGAAAGGAAGTATCGAACGCTTTGATGAGAATACAAAAATAAAGAACGCAGCAAAAGAATTTGGAGGCTCCATTCTGAAAAATAGAGAATCGGAGTTGCCATATGGAACAGTAAGCCTATTTGATAGTAATGATCTTTATTTTTCCCGTCAAACATCAACAAGCGAAAATTGGGATTTGCTTGCTGGGAGGATTGACAGAACAAGTACTTCGCCATTAAAAAACATAGCGGAATACAAAGATTTTAAAAAGATAGAAATTCTCCCCCAGTCAAGAATCGATTCTTTTTTGAGTTCTAATACACCTGAAGAAAAGTACCAAGCTTTATTAGATTTCTGGGGTGGAAATGATGAGTCGGATTATTTTGTTGGCGTTTCAAAATTTCATGAAGAGAATGATAAGGAAAAAGAAAAGATAAGGGACGAAATCAATGGTCTTGCGGATAAAATAGCAAAATTAACAACTTCAGAAAGCAAGATTGACTTCTTTAATAGTTTAGCAAAAGAGATCAACGGTAGCAAAAATATCAACTCTCTAATCCCCGAATTTGCTGAGCAAATCTCGGATGCGGAATTTGAAACTATAATCAGGACAATAAATGTCAATGCAGCTTCAGTTTCATCGAAGTTGCAGCAAGCAGAATCAAGACAAGTCCTTTCGATTGCTTTAGAGGAAGGTTTCGCTTTGTATATCAAAAATAATGAGACGCTTTTAATTCTTACAGATGAAATCAAAGATTTACAATCTTCACTAAATAATTTTCAACAACTGCAAAACAAGCAAGTAGAACACGATGAATTGAAGGTTAAACTTCAGAAAGCAGAAGTTGATTTGGAGGAAATAAAAGTAATCTCTTCATCAAAAGAAACTTTTTCGACTATTGTTGATCAAATCGAGAAATTATTAAAGGAACAAAATACTATAGCCACAGAAAAACCTTCCCTTGTACTGCAAAAAAATACTACAGAGAATGACTTAAAAATCAAAGCAGACAGGTTAAAAAATTTATTAGACAGTGAAATCAAATACAATGAGAATTTCGAACGTTTGGCAGATTTATTCAGTACAATAGAAGCGAACAAGAAAAGAAGTGAATTGTCTAACAACCGTTTATCACTTTCTAAAAGAATAAAAGAAACAAGAAACAGGCTAGCGTCTGCAATTAGGAACGAGATAAATACTGTTCAACGTATGCTGTCTCTTACATTGGAATCGTTTTGTAATGGAGAATATACTTATGATGCAATCAAAGAATTAGCGCCTGAAATCAAGCAAGCATTTAAGGAAGTAAATGCGTTAAAAAATACACTAAAAGAACTGCGATCAGATTATAATAAAAAGGGAAGCCTAAACGAAAATCTGCTGAAGATTATTGAGTTTGGTAGGGATTTTATAACGCAAACACAAACCAGCACATGCCCGCTTTGTAATACACCTCAGGATGATTTCGAAAAATTATTATCGCGTATTGCCAGTCAAAAGGATGATGTTTTAAATCTCAATCAGTCTTTTGACACGATTCAATCACTCCAGTTAGACATTTCGAAAAGAACAAATAGCCTGGATGAAAAATATGAATCGTTGTTAAAAAAACTGAGGCAAACAGTCTCCGAATTGACAGATAAGCTAACTGCTATCAATTTAAAAATATTGAGAACTGAAGCTTTGATCAATTATTATTCAGGTGTTGAAATGGTAGTTGAATCTGAAAATAAAAGGCTTAGTGATCAATACAATACTATTGAATCAGAAAATGGACTCTTGAAGTTGCAGCTGGAAGATTCAGACAGTTTAAAGGAAAGTATATCCCGGTCCATTACGGAAACTGAAAAAAAGCTTGAGGGTTTAAAAGGAAAAATAACCGGCAGCGATCATCGTGCTGAAGAAATTGTGGCAGAAATTGGCTTAATACGCCAAGATTCGCAATACATTAAAGTTAGTTCATTCTTGGAGAAGAAAGCAATTCAACAGTCTGAGTATTTAGAATCAGGATTAGATAAACTGATACGTGACACAGATGAAAGTGCCCAAAATCTTAGAAGACAAATTGCTTTGTTACAAAGCCAAATAGATAATTTAACTGAAAGTATTGCCGGAAAAAATAAAGATGATATACAAAAGAACTTAACAGAGAAAACAAATACACTAAATGAGATTGAAGGAAAGATAGCTCAATATAAGAGTCAGTATAAATCTATTACCGAAAGGGATGATCTTACAATTGAGATTATCAGGGCAAATTCATCAGACAATAGAAATATTAATCTGGACTTAAAAAACCTTGACGTAAAACTTCGGGAGCTACAAGCTAACATTCAGGTCATGCAGCAAAACATAGAGCTTAATAAGCTTAAAAACGAACGTGAAGAGAAGCAAAAGCAATTGAAAGCATTAGAAGAATCTGCCGAAAAGTTGGGAGCGTTAAAAAAAGAATTATCTGATTTCCTTACACAAAAAATCAATTCAGTATTAAACCAGGAAATAATCAATGATATTTATAAGAAAATTGACCCACACCCTGATTTCAAAACCATAAAACTTGTACCACAGTTTGATGGAATAAAACCGAGGTTATTTATTAAAGCAGTGAATGAAGAAAGCAAAGATGAAATTGATCCTATTCTTTATCTAAGTTCCGCACAGGTAAACATTCTTTCTCTTAGTATCTTCTTGGCAAAGGCGCTTCAGAACAAAGATGTAATGGTCAATACGATATTTATGGACGATCCGATCCAGTATCTAGATTCAATTAATGTATTGTCTTTTATTGACCTTCTGCGCAGTATTACCTCCGATAAGCAGTTAGATAGACAAGTAGTTATTTCAACACATGATGAAAACTTTTTCAACCTGTTAAAAAAGAAGTTTGACCCAGTATATTACAATGCAAAGTTTATAGAGTTCGAATCTTATGGTAAATTGAAAGTAAGTTAATGTATGTCGAAGTCTCTTCTAATTTTCACCCTTAATTTTTGTAATTTTGGAAAGTTACCAACAAGTTGAAAATGTACTTTGACGACTTTAAAAAACATCCTGATGCTACAATAAGCCCACAGTTGTTATGGGAGTATAATCTCTCTGATTTTGATTTTAATGAAATGCGTGAAGTTGTAATACAGCGGGTAATAGAGCGGGGTTGGCCTAAAGACTGGTATTTCGTACTGAATAGATATGGAGTTGAGGAGGTAAAGTCTGTCATAAAAAATCTGGCCTATCTGAACGACAAAGACATGAATTTTGTAAGCCATCAGTTCGCCATTCCTTTAACATCCATGAAATGCTACGAAAAGAAACAGTCAGCGAACCGACACTGGAACTCCTGAAAAAATTGATGGAAGAAGAGTTCTTGAAGGACTTTTTTCTGGTGGGTGGAACCGCGCTTGCCTTGCAAATTGGCCACCGTATAAGTATTGATATCGATTTGTTTGCACGAACTTCGTTCGACACCAATGAAATGTTAGCTGAGTTAGAGGATCGTTATGGATTTCAAATGGATTTCCAGGCGAAAAATACTTTAAAAGGTGTAATAGCAGACGTCAAGGTAGATTTAATAGCACATAATTATCCTCTGGTTAAACCTTTGCTGGAAGTTGAAGGTGTTTGTATGGCTTCACCAGAAGATATTGCCGCAATGAAGCTCAATGCGATTACGGGTAATGGAACCAGGCTGAAGAATTTCATTGATGTAGCCTATCTTTCTTCATCGCTTACACTTTCTCAAATGATACATGCTTATGAAGAAAAGTTTCAACCAGAAATCCTGCGATGGTCCTCAAAGCATTGGATTATCACAATGATATTAATTTCAGTGAACCTATCGAAATGCTGGATGGTGAATATGAGTGGAAAAATATTAAGAAGGTGATAGGTGATATTGAGGTTTGATCTGCATAGTTTATATTCCTGAATTCTATTTTTGCTATCTATCTATAACTCACTTTTAAAGGGATTTTATAAGGCTACTTTTGATTAAGTGTAGAGGTGTATTTGATCGAAGCAGTAAGGCAATTAATGGGAATGTTGTATGTAATGTATATGAGATGGGTAGAAGCTAGCGTTCAGCCCCCAAACTTAACCATCTCATTTTATACCCTTTATCAAATTAAGCACCCCCACCAACGGTTCGATTCCACTCCTATCATCCGCACGCGTTGAAATTTTTCCCAGGTGGGGAAAACTCACAGAAATTGAAACGGCTATTCTTTAGGGGATGGCCGTTTTTTTGTTTACTTATTTCTACTACTGTTTTTTAGTAGTTGAATAGTTGTTGTAGTTGGCTGCAACTGAAAGCGCTGGATACCAAAATAATTGTTAGAGCAAGATCGAAAGATGCAAAGTTTATTGGAACATCGCTTGGTGGGGTATACGTGATCAGCTTCTTCCAGGGAAACACCTACTCTGAGATGGTATCATTGTCGAAATTCCGGGTTTTATTATCGATTTTATACGCCCCAGAACGCACCAGTTTATCTCCTACGACCACCTCAAAGATTCATCCATCAGTGTACAGGCCAATGCGAGGTATTGAAACTCCGAAGACATGGAGGTGAAAGCAACACTAAAAAAAGACGATGTTGTGCTTCGGTAAATTTCAATGAAACTTAGTTTTGCAGAACCATTCCGAAGGCAATATTTCAATGAATGAGAAAGGGAATTATGAGCTGATTGTATATGCATTTAATTTTAAGAGTGGCAATACAGGCGTGGATAAAGTAAACTGTGTGATACTTTGATCAATATTGCTTATATGCGCAGGTTTCCTTTACTTCCCCGCCCCGGCGCTTTCCAGCATTGCTTAACAGTAACCTGATTCATTCGCTGAGCCTCCTGCAAACTGATTTTCAATTGATACTATTTTTTTTATAGTATTGTGCCTTACGTTTATTAACTACTCCATATTGCAGATCGGGCAACCATACGATGAATTTGATTTGATCCGCCGTTTCCAAACGGGCGCAATAGAGGCTTTTACCGAAATCTATGACCGGCATCACTTCTTCCTTTATCAATACGCCAAAAGATTGCTTGTCAACAAGCAGGAGGCCGAAGATGTTGTAGCTGAAACATTTATTAAGTTGCTGCAGCGCAGGGCCAGTATGGAAAGTTCAGAAAAGATCAGTGCTTTCCTTAAAATAAGCGTCCGTAACGCTTGCCTGGATTTATTAAGGCATCATAAAATTAAGTCTGAAAAACAAGCAGATTTAATACAGGAAATGCTTGCTGCGGCACAGCCTGATTATGATTGGATCGAGATCAGGAATGAACTGCTTGATATGATTTATGCACAGGTAGACAAAATGCCGCATAAGATGAGAGACATTTTTCTGCTGTCTTTCAAAGAAGGCTTAAGCCCGAGGGAGATCGCCGACAAACTTGATCTCAGTGTCCAAACAATTAGCAATCAAAAGTACAATGCACTGAAGCTGATAAGAATGGCACTCGGCAAATCAGTTGTAATTGCTTTTCTTCTCCTTTCCGATTTTTAAAGATTTTCAGTAAAATCATATTGGTTAATTTGTTATGTAAATAATTGATTTTTATTTATTTATAAAAAAGTTGACATTTTTATAGTAGATTTTGCCAGTTCAATCGTTTAGTTTAAGTGCAGCATTGTATGCCATTATCTGACCAAAATCTACTTTAATGAAAGACAAAGACATTCCTGGTCTTCTCTATAAACATATAAGCGGAACCCTGAACGCTGTTGAACAGGCCCGCCTTGAGGAGTGGAAGAATGCTTCTTCAGCTAACGCTGACCTCTTTGAGGAGATGTCTTCTTCATTGAGGCTCAGTGAAGGCATTGCTGAAAATCACCCGGAGAATAAGTTGGCATTAAGGAACAGAATTTTGCAGCGGGTGTTGGATGAAGGGGAGTTTCAGTTTGTGCACAGACGCCGTTTTCTTGGCCGCTGGTGGATGGCTGCGGCTTCAATCCTGGTTATTGCTGCTGTTTCCGTATGGTGGATTTCAAATTATCAGCCCTCATCAGAACCAGGTAAGGTGGTATCAAATATAGTAACGGACGTCCCGCCCGGAAAAACAGGTGCAATCCTGACACTATCAAACGGTGAGCAGGTTGTGCTGGATAGTTTGTCTGGTGGTATAATCTCAAATCAGAATGGGAGTCAGGTTCTTTTACAGGACGGAGGGCTAACCTATAATCCGGATGGTAAAAACAACGGAGAACTTACATATAACACCATTACTACGCCAAGGGGGAGGCAGTTTGATGTTAAACTTCCCGATGGAACCCGGGTGTGGCTGAATGCTGCCAGTTCTATAACTTATCCAACGGTTTTTATTGGTAAAGAGAGGTTGGTGAAAGCTACGGGAGAGGTATACCTGGAGGTCGCCAGAAGTGAGACGCCATTCCGGTTAAATATAAAGGACAAAGCAAGCATTCTGGTACTTGGTACCCACTTTAATGTAAATGCGTACGATAATGAGGAAAATATCAGCACCACCCTGCTTGAAGGAAGTGTGCGGATCGGGCCATTTTCAGCCGATCAGGCACTTGTTGAACGCAAGTCTGTAACATTGGTTCCCGGGCAACAGGCAAGGCTGAACTCCGGGCTTAATGCCATTACAGTAAGTAGCGGGGTTTCCATTGATAAAGTGATGGCCTGGAAAAACGGATTGTTTGATTTTGATGGAGCAACGTTGGGAGAGGTGATGCGACAGTTGGAGCGCTGGTATGATATTGAGGTCGTTTACGAAGACAAAATTCAACAGGAGAAGCTGGCTGGAAAAATGACAAGAGGTGTATCGCTCAATGGCTTGTTAAAGGGATTGGACCAGATTGGCATCAAAAGTAAACTTGAGGGCAATGTGCTGAGGCTTTTCCAGTGATCGTTCTCCTCATGCGTTTCAGCATGAATCGCTTAAATAAAATAACCACCATGTAAAACAAGGCATACATAGCTGGATTAAAAAACCGTCATGGATTAGGGCCCACGACGGTAAGATGATTCAGTGAATATTTAACGGTCAACAACCATTTTTCTAAACAACCAAATCAATTGCAAATTATGCAAAAAAACTGCTATTGGCTACCTATGTACTTACGGGACGGAAATTGCGACCGTATTTTAAAGCGTAGGAGCATCAACCAAATCAAGAGGGTTATGAAATTGACCATGTTTTTCCTCACGTTCGCCATTTTTTCTGCTCGGGCGACGAGCTTTGCTCAAAATGTTTCCATTTCAGGCAAGAACCTGTCTTTAAGAACAGTATTCTCAATGATCGAGGAACAGACAGGCTATGTGGTATTTACCAGGGAGAAGGCCTTAAAAGCGGATAAGACAATTACGCTATCTGTCACCAATATGCCTCTTCGACAATTACTGAACAAAATATTGAAGGACAGAGCAATTGAGTATGTAATCGAAGACAAGACCATCTTTTTATCTGATAAAAAGCGTGCAACCTCAGTAGATGCGGTAGTTGCAGACGACTATGGCTCTCCTGTATTTTTGCCGGTTTCCGGACGTGTTACGGATTCCACCGGCAGGCCGTTGGCTGGTGCCACAGTTGCTGTCCGGGGTAAAAAGGCATCTACATTCACAGGTGCTAACGGACAGTTCCAGTTGCAGGCCGATGCTGGGGATGTGCTTGTTGTTTCTTATGTAGGCTTCGAAAGTAGTGAGTACAGGGTTCCCTCATACACGGCACAAGGTGTAAACAAACCTGCCTTGATCATCTTGCGCGTTTCTGCTCAAGCTATTGATGAGGTGGTGATCTCTACCGGCTACACGCAGCGTAAAGTGAGTGAACTCACTGGTTCTGTGCAACGCTTCGGCGGGGATGAACTGCGCAGCGGTGTATCCGGCGTCAACCCTTTAGCGATGCTGAAAGGTAAAGCTGCCGGCATGTATATTACAGAGCAGGGGGGAAGTGTGGCTACGAGAGGGCAGATTGTGCTGCGTGGACAGGCTTCAATGCCCGATCAGGCCAACAGCAATTTCGGGCCATTGATTGTAGTGGATGGTGCGATAACCACCGCCGCTAATTTGCAGGACATTGTTAACCCGAACGATATCGAAAGCCTGACGGTATTGAAAGATGCGGCCTCCGCAGCGATCTACGGTTCCAGGGCCGCCCAGGGTGTGATTGTGGTCACAACACGTCAGGGGGCTAATGCGCCAGTGCGCGTGAACCTCACTATGAGTCATGGCGGTGTGTACACCAACCGGCTGGTGAATTTCATGAATACAGCACAGTTAACCCAACATATCACCAACAGCATGCAGGGGCTGTATAACAATACAGCTTCCATTCGCACACGTTATGGTACTTTCGAAAATTATTTTAATACCACCAGGCCGTTTACGGATGAAGACAGGCAAAAGAATTATAACTGGACCGACGGATCGTTTTACCCTAATGGCAGCCAGAGCGATATTAACCTCTCCATTACAGGTGGTACGGAACGTACAAAAATTTATGCGGGGATTAACTGGGTAAACCAGGATGGTACGGAACTGAGTGATAACCTGCAAAGGAAAGCACTGCGGCTGAATATCGATCAGCGGATATCCAATAAACTTACGTTCTCAGTGAACACGAATGTGCTGTGGGATAAATATACCTCCACCACCTCCGAAAATCAGGTTTACCTCTTCCAGCCATGGGTATCCCCCTTCGAAGCCAATGGCGCAATGGCTGATTCTGTTCCCAATTACACCTACAGCGCGAACAGCGCCAGGATTACGTGGTATTACGATAACCCCCTGTATTCCCACGATCTTAACACGAACATTAACCAGCGGCAGAACTACCTGCTCACAGGCCGTTTGAAATACAACATCTTACCCTGGCTGTCTGCACAAACGACCAATACATTACAATATACCAATAACAACACGAACGGTTATAAGGATCCCCGTACATACCGGGGGCGTTACGAGGGGCCTGCGAATAACCGGGTAAGGGTAGACGGTACACTCTCCATTACAGATGCAAGAAGCACCTACTTCCTCACCTCCAATATGCTTACGGCCAACAAAACATTTGGTGATCATGCGTTAAGTGCAATGGTTGGGCAGGAGTATGGTGAAACGAGTACCATGACAACGTCTATTGCTGCTTATGGTACCGCATATCCCGGAGAACGCAACCTCGGCGCTTTTCAGAACTTCGGTACCTGGGGCAACAAACAAAATGGTCAGCCAGCCATTCCAGGCTCTCCGGCTCCGCTGGATAAATCCTCTTTCTCCCTGTTTGGTGAAATCAACGAAAGCTATAAGGGGCGCTACCTGGCTGCCGTATCTGTGCGCCGGGATGCCTCTACCAACTTCGGTATCGAAAACAGGTATGGCACATTCTTCGCTGTAAGCGGTTCCTGGCTCTTACATAAGGAAGCGTTTATAGAAAGGATCAAACCAATATCCAACCTGAAACTGAGGGGAAGCTACGGCACTTCCGGGCGTGAAGCCGGGGCAGACTTCCTGACCTTTACCACTTTCCTGGACAATGTGCGTTA
>CAMLPA010000002.1 GCA_946481605.1 uncultured Flavihumibacter sp.
GCGTATAGGCTGAAACTTCTCCTGTACTCCGGTAGAAAGGAACAAAAAAACGAGCCGCCACCCAGGCTGCCAATGGCATAGACAAACTAAACACAAAGGCATTCCAGTTGCTCCCGAACGCTTTTCCGGGAACGCCCAGAAAGGTATTACTACTGAGGAAAGTAGCATAAATTGATAATCCAATAGCCCACCCGGGAATGAGCCCGCCCGCGCGGGTAAACTGATCTGCCCCCCGGCTTTTCTTTGAAAAGTAAAATCCCACTACAACCATCCCCACCAGGTAGGCTGTAATTATAGCAAGGTCTATTACTGGCAGATTAGTCATCAATCGTTATTTTTTCTGAGAACTGCATTTCCCAGTTACAAAAGTATCTGTAAAAGAAAGGGTAATTTTGCGCTTCTTAACCAATTATTATACGATGCTATCATAAACCTAATATCTATTTAGATTTTGTCAATAGGGATTGGTGCTTTGGAAGGTTTATAATAGACGCTTAAAAAAAACGGCCATCCCTAAAGAATAGCCGTTTCAATTTTTGTGCGTTTTCCCAGGTGGGAAAAATTTCACGTTGTGCGGATGATAGGAGTGGAATCGAAACATTGGTGGGGTGCTTAGCTTGGTAAAGAGCATAGAATAAGATAGTTAAAACATCGACATATTCTACGCCACCAACTTCTAAACAACAGATACCACATCTTACCCATCCTATATATAAAGTCATTTATCCTGAAGAATGCCATCTAAGCTCATTTTACTCCAATTACCGCCAGAAGCAGTGAAACAAAAGCAAGTTTAGGAGAAAGCTGGAAAGGTGAGCTATTAAAAATAGGAATCAGTTTCCTTCTGGGTGAGTGTTTAAGGAATCTTAAATCCAGGGAGTTGAGGATATTCTGATTGCCTGCACCGATAACCTCAAAGGATTTACAGATGCCACCAAAGGAGTGTTTATGCAAACTATCAAATAGGTGTACATTGTACGCCTGATACGGAACATTTGTAAGAATGCGTATATATATTCATATAATGTTGGTAATCCTATTTATTTATTGAAGTAGACTTAACGATATTATTATACAATCGTTCTAACAATCGCTGGTCTTTTGTGATAACCAATGCCTGGGCTTTCAGCCCGGGTTTATTCAGTAGTTCATTATTTCGGTTTGTCATTAACCCTTTGTCTAATCTTACAGCCCCTAAAAAACCACTGTCAACAGCTACTTTAGAAATATAACTAAGCGTTCCCTGGACAAATCCGGTTTCCTGATAGGGGTAGGCATCAAAGCGTAGCTGGACCTTCATGCCTGTATCAACTTTTCCAAAGTTGTTTTGAGAAAGCCTTATTTCGACATAATTTATACTGTAAAGTGGGCTAACATATCCCAGCAATTTGCCCTGTTCAATATATTGGTTTTGCTGAATGGGCAACACAAACACCACCTGTCCATCGACCGGGGATTGTATTGTATACTGCCTCAACCATTCATCCACACTGTTTTGAAGTGTTTGAAGTGCCTGTTCAAATATCTTTTGCTGCTGAAGAATATCATGGTTTACCTGGTCAATTTCTCTTTGCTTATCCCTTATTTGGTTTTGTTGAGAAAGGATGCTCACTTCTATTTGCGGCAGTGCTTTTTGTTTGTTCATTAATGTCGCCTGCGCCTGACGGTATTCTTCAGCCGAAATCACTTTCTCATTATAAAGCATCTCATTCATTTCGAAGCTTTCCTTAGCAAGCTCATTTTCTTGTTTTGTTAAATTCCTTTGTAGCTTTGTTTCTTCTTTAATGCCCTGCAAGGATAGTATATCGTTTTGCAACATGTTTTTTTTTCGGGAATAAAATCCATTTACAAAATAATCATTATACTGCTGCAAGGCGGTAATAAAGATTTGGTAAGCTGCCTGTAATTCCCCTAAGTTTTTAAACCGCTGGTTAAACAGAGCAGAAACAGTAGCCAGGTTATTTTCATCTAACAAGCCGATGGAGGTTTTCAGCTTTTTCGATAGCGAAATTACTTCCTGTGTTGAGGCATTGCTTTCAATCCATCCTATAAAATCACCCTGCTTTACCAGTTGATTATTTTTTACAAACAAATATTTTAATCGACCGTCCTGTTTAGATATAATTTCTTTCGGGGCATTGTCTCCAGTTAGAATACCTGAACCTTGAACAATATCAGGATATCTTATAAACCATGTGCCAGCTAATAACAGAACTAAAATTCCTAAAAATATAAGCAGCGACCATTTTTCAAGAAAATCCGGTCTTCGGTTAATGATTTCCCGAGCAACATCAGACCGTTCCCTGAAATTTTTATACAAAGAAGCTTCTTCCATTGCTTCGGCTGAAAGTTCGACTACCTCATTTTTTAAATCTTTCATATCGCTTTATTTTTTACCTATCATTTATATAGAGAAGAAATAAACAACCTCACTCTGGACCTTTTCTGACTTAAGTCCCTAATTCTAATTGATTTCTTACAAGCTCATAATATTTCCCCTTTAGTGCCGCCAATTCTTCATGTGTGCCTTCTTCTGCAATCCTACCCTTATCCAAAACAACAATCTTATCCGCATTTTTTACAGTGCTTAGTCTATGAGCTACCACCACAACTGTTCTTCCTTTAAAAAAAAGTTCGAGATTTTCCAGAATTTCTTTTTCATTATTGGCATCTAAAGCATTAGTTGCCTCATCAAAAAATAAGTAAGCAGGATCTTTATATACTGCCCGTGCAATAAGAATCCGCTGCTTCTGCCCCTGGCTTACCCCTGTTCCATCCGCACCCAGTTTAGTATAATACCCGTTAGGTAAAGATTCTATAAAACTATGTATGTTGGCAATCTTCGAGCTTTGCAATAGTTTGTTCAAGTCAATCTCTTCATCGCTCACGGCAATATTCCGTGCGATCGTGTCATTAAAGATATAACTGTCAGGAGACACAGCCCCGCAAATACTTCTCCAATACTGATGGCTAATGTATCCGAATTTTAATCCATCCCTGCCCTTCGCATTTTGCGCTCCTATCCTTATATCGCCTTCATACTGCTCATATATTTTTAAGAGCAATTTTATTAAAGTTGTTTTACCACTCCCACTAACACCCACAATTGCCGTAACCTTATTTTCAGGAATGTATAAATCTACATTTTCGAGTACAGGATCATTACCTGAACCGGGATAAGTAAAAGACACATTTTTGAGTAAAAGGCTTTTGCTTTCCGGTATTTGCTTAATGTAACTTTTATTCAAATCTTCTTCATCGTCCAACTGATGAATTTCATTCAACCGTTCCATGCTGATTTTGGCATCCTGAAAACTTTGTACAAAACCCACCCATTGTTGTATTGGCCCATTTAACTGGCCAATAATATATTGAACGGCCAGCATTGAACCAAATGTGAGCGCACCATCAATTACCAATTTGGATACAATAAAACTAATTGCTATCCCCTGAAGGCTATTGATAAAAGTGGCACCTGCAGATTGTATTTGACTGTAATTTAAATTTCTAAAGCCTAACTTAAACACATTAGCCTGCAGGTTCTCCCATTCCCACCGTTTTTGTTTTTCAGCATTGTTTAGCCGGATTTCCTGCATCCCTTGTATCAACTGAAGGGATGTATTATTCTCCATCGCAGAAAGATGAAAACTTTCATAATTTAATTTCCTTCTTATTCGCAAGAAAAGCTGTACCCAGAAAAAATAGATCGCACTTCCTATACAAAAAACGAAAAAAAGGTGAACACTGTAAATAACAAGTACAATGGCATAAATAATAAAATTGACAACAGAAAAGATCATCGATAGCCCCGTTCCCAAAAGAAAGCTCTGAATTTTGCCGTGGTCACCAATCCGCTGCAGGGTGTCGCCGGTGTGGTGTTGGTCAAAATAGGAAACTGGGAGTCTTGTAAGCTTGATCCAAAAATCGGAGAGTATCTGGATATTGACTAAATTAGAAATGCGCAACATAATCCGGCTCCTGATAAAACCGACAATAGTCTGACTGAAAGACAACATAGCTTGTGCAATCAATACAACTACTACATATTGCAGGTTTTGCGAATTGATACCCACATCTACGACACTTTGGGTGAGAAAAGGAAATATCAATGTCATAAGTGATGTAACAAGAAATGCAATAAATATCTGCGTAAGTTGCCATCTCGCAGGGACCAAGTATTTTGAAATCAGGGACCAGCTTAATCTTTGTTCCTTATCCCCTTCCGGCGTATAAAATGCAGGAGTGGGTTCTATAAGCAATGCAATACCTACATCGTTACCTCCATCATCTTTTGAGCCTCCCCAATGCTTTAAAAATTCATGAATAGTATAACTAATCATTCCCTTAGCAGGATCAGCAATTTCCACCTTTTTACTTTTAATAGCTGTAAGCACTACAAAATGGTTCTGATCCCAGTGCAAAATTGCTGGCAGAGGAGCCTGATCCAATTGTTCAAAAGACAATTTAACACCACGGGTTCTAAATCCGATCTTTTCAGCAGTATCACTTATGCCCAATAGCGAAACGCCTGCCTTATTAAAACCAGCCATCCTCCTAAGGGTATCTGAACTGTAGTGTTTACCATAGGCACGCGCAACCATTCTAATGCAGGTAGGTCCACAATCCATTGCATTAAGTTGTTTATAGAACGGAATTTTCATCAGAACGCTGTATTAATTTTCATTTTGAATAGCATGAATTAAATAAAGATCAGAAGCTTTAATATCGATATCATTCACCAAACTTTATCACGCAAACGATTGTGCGATATTTTATGCTAAAAGAAAAGAAAAACTAATAATTCCTATTTTCGGCATACCGAAAATTCCTATGTAATGTTTAAAAACCTATTAAACCAGTTGACCTATGTTGAAGATGCAGTGGCAAAATTGCTAGACGCTCTTAATATAAAATTTACACAATCACATTTAAAGAAAGAATTACAGGATCACCCCAATTATCCCAGTTTAATTTCTATTGCTGATGTTATTGACTCAGCATACGGTATTGCATCTGCTTCATTGAAAATTAAAACCTACGACCTATTAACCTTACAAAACATTGCCTGCCCTTATATAGTTTACATAAAAAGTGAGACAGCAAAACAAGATGTTTTTGGGGTTATCACAAATTCAACCGAAAAAGCTGTTGAACTATATGATCCATCTAAAAAGCGAAAGGAATTCCTTTCTGCTGAGCAATTCGACAGCATTTATAATGGCATTGTATTATTGGTTGAAGCAGGAAATAGAAAAGAAGAAGAGGGTTATCATAAAAACCTGGCGGAGGAAAAGCAAAAAAAACGGCTGAATACGTTCTCTCTATCAGCTATTCCTGCTATAGTGATACTGTCTTGTATTGCTTTTATCATCACTCAAAGCGGTGCTTTAAATTTGATTTATACGCTTTTATTTACCTTAATAACATTGGCGGGCAGTTTTATTGGCACGTTGTTGCTTTGGTATGAAACAGATTCCTATAGTCCTGTGCTTAAACAAATTTGCAATACCGGTGCCAAGGTGAACTGTGGAGCTGTTTTAAATTCAAAAGCATCTAAAATATTTGGTGTTAGCTGGTCTGCTGTTGGTTTTGCATATTTCACGGGGGGGCTGCTATATCTGATAAGCAATCAACTATCTATCCAGGCACTGATACTAAGTTCCTGGATAAACGTACTGGCTTTGCCTTATACTGCCTTTTCAATTTATTACCAATGGAGGGTTGCCAAACAATGGTGTCGGCTTTGCCTTATTGTTCAGGCTTTACTTTTATTGCAATTTATGATCGCACTTGCTGCAGGATTTCATACCATGAATGGCCTCAATACGATTACCCCATTATCTTTACTAGGATTAATTGGTGCTTTTGCTTTTGTACTTACCGGAGCAATTGTTTTAATACCCGCCCTGCAAAAAGCTAAAGAAAATAAAGCAAAAACAGCCGAATTGAAACGCATGAAGCATAGCCCGCAAATATTTGAAGGTCTGCTTTCCAAGCAAAAAAGATTAGACCATGCCGCCCATGAGCTTGGTATTATTTTAGGCAACCCTTCCGCTACATATCGGGTGATAAAGGTGTGCAACCCCTATTGCGGACCTTGCGCCAAAGCCCATCCAGCTCTAGAAGAGTTATTACACAACAATGATGAAGTTTGTTTGCAGATAATTTTTACCGCAACAAATAATGAAAATGATATTAAGAAAAAAATTGTTGCGCATTTATTGGCAATAGCCGCTCAAAAGGATGAGCAAAAAACAAGAAAAGCACTGGACGACTGGTATGAATCTACCCAAAAGAACTATGATGCGTTTGCCACCAGATACCCCATAAAGGAAGAACTGCAGGAACAGGAACCAGAAATAGAGCGAATGCGGCAATGGTGCGATGGTGTTAAAATAAAATTCACACCAACATTTTTTATAAATACAAATGGTGGAGATGAAAATGAACGACAATACTTTCAATTACCGGATTTTTATTCAGTAAATGATTTAAAATATATTCTAAACAGCGCCAGATAAACCTGCAAACCTAAATCCTTATGTCTGCACTAGTAAAAGCAATTAAAAGATTGGAATATGCAAATTTCTTGATTAAGAAAAAAGCAACCGGAGATTTAGAGCTCTTTGCCCAAAAAATGAAATTATCCAAAAGATCAATGGCGCAGATTATAGCTGAAATGCGGGAATTGGGCGCCGTCATCAAATATGACAGAAGTCGAAAAACATACTATTATGCCGCTAATGGAGAATTTAGTATTTCAAAGTTCATGGAATACGGACAGGCATTACCAAGAGAAGATGCTGGCAAAATAGGTAATCCGGAAGAATTATGCTTTTCAGAAAAAGCCATATTTATACTTTGCTCGGAGTTATAGAATATCCTTTCAGTGCAGAAATACCGCATTGAAGGCGCTTAGTTTTGCTGGTGTAAATAACTTTTTTAATCTTCAAAAATTCTAAAATGAAGAAATTAAAACTTAATCTTCAAAACATTGAAGGAGCAGAAATCCTAACCAAAGCACAGCTTAAAAATGTACTTGGTGGTAATGGAACCATTACTACAGAGATTATAACTACTACAGATGTATGTGCAAACCTTCCTGAACCAATTTTCCCATGTTATTGTAATGGCGAATTTAACGGTTGTTATGAGTCAGTAGCACGGTGTGAGGACTCTTGTCGAGATTAGCAAATTAAGGTATAATGCAAAGTCGAAGGTGAATCTTAAACTTTGCATTATACTAATGCCCATTTTTATTTCTAAAATGAAGGGATATATTCGATTATTATCAGACAAATCTTTGCGTTACAATATAAATCTACCAGCATTGAAGAGTGTTTTATTCTCGAATAAAAGAAATTTACGTTTAGTTGTTGCATATTGCTAACAGCACTGCTAATTACTTTAAGACACTTATATTTTATTTTTTGAATAGTCTAGTAATTTAGTAAATGGTTTATTTTAAAATAAACGGTGATTTTTTAGTCTGTCATTTAATACATTATACGTCATGGGTAGATTTAATGTTCGTAAATCAGTATTGGTAATATATTCTACTATTTTTTGTCTCACTACTTACGCTCAAAAAAATTTTACGCAGCAATTTGACGCGCAGGTAGTTTACCAGTTACAATATACTCCGGATAGCAATAACCGAACAGGTGTGAAGACAGAATATATGGAGTTGCTTATTAACGATTCGGCATCCCTATTTCGATCGATCAACAATGGTATTGTGGATTCTATCATGTATATCGACTTTAAGAACGGTAAGAAATACAACCCGATGCTTAGTGCTTTGCAATACCCCACATCATTTTACTACAATATCATAAAAAGTTCAGGTTTTACATTTTTCAGTGATCAGCTTGGTCCTACATACTTTTCGTACAAGGAGCCAATAAATAATTTCCGCTGGGTACTAACACCCGACACCGCAACCATCAGTGGTTTTAATTGCCAGAAAGCAACCACCCGGTACGGTAACCGAAACTGGATTGCCTGGTTTAGCACAGACCTTTCCATTTCTAACGGGCCTTATACGTTTGGGGGGTTGCCAGGCCTGATTGTAGAAATCTACGATGAACAGGATTTCTGGCATTTTTTGCTGACGGACATTATAAATAAAAGTACCGTTGCCAACGTCAATTATAATACTGTATTTGGTTATAAAGAGGTTGAAAAAGATGATTTCTATAAGCAAAAAAAATACAACGCGCAAAATAGTTATGAAATAATGGAGGCTCGTGGAGGGTTAAATGGCGTTACGGAAGAAAATAAAATTCGGGTTAGAAACAGGCTTAAGAACGCTGCCAAAAAGAACAACAACTGGATAGAATTGTATGCCAAATAAAATGTTTCCAGGTAATAAACTATATTGTCTCCTGTTTGTGTTAGGAATAGCTTTCTCTCCTCACTTGTTTTCTCAAACAACTATTACAGGCAATATATCAAATGAATCCGGAACACCCATAGCGCATACCAGCATCACCTACTCCTCGACAAAAAAAGAAATTATACTCGGCTTTACTTTATCGGATAAAACCGGCAACTATAAATTCACCTTTGATGATTCCTCGTTAGATAGTGTTAAGCTAAGTGTTTCATGTATAGGGTACAAAACACAAGTAATATTAATAAAGAACCAGTCTTCACGATATGATTTTAAGCTTTTTAGCACCTCAAAGCAACTTCCTGAGGTAACTGTAAAATCAAATTACAAGATTTTCAGAAGAGGGGATACCATTAATTACATCACCGATCCTTTTATTTCAAAACAGGACAGGGTATTGGGTGATGTGATTAAAAAACTTCCGGGTATTGAAATGAATGGAGACCAGATATTGTACCAGGGAAAGCCATTAAAGAAATTTTATGTAGAAGGGTTGGACCTAATGGGTGGCCGCTATGGCTTAATCAATAATAACCTGCCTGTAGATGATGTAAAAAAAATCCAGATAATAGAGCATGATCAGCCCGTCAGGATATTAGATTCACTGGTTCCTTCCGATCAGGCTTCTATGAATATTGTCCTCAAAAGATTTCGCACTACAGGATCAGGGAAAGCAGGCATTGGCAGTGCTCCATTTTTATGGGATGTGGGCATAACTCCGATGTCCTTCTTCAAAAATTTCCAGATGATTAATACTTATCAGGCAAATAATACAGGAAATACAGTTTCTGACCAACTAAAGTATCTCACTTTGGAATCGAACCCTGCCAATGCAGTGGTGGAAAAATATGTTGCTATCCGTGATGCCGGTCGTCCGCCATTTGATGAAAGCCGGTGGCTGAATAATAATACCCACCTGTTTAATTCGAATATACTCTATAAAACCAAAAAAGGAATACAATGGAAATTAAGCGCTTCATATGGCAACGACCACCAGAGAAGCGAAAGTTTTAACCGGACCACAATAGTTACACCCGAGAATAATATTGTTTATACTGAAGCTGTTAGAAACAGTCAAAACGTCAACGATGCGAATGCTATATTTTCTACAGAAAAAAATGAAAAGAATATTTTTATAAAAAATCAATTGACAGTAGGAAAAAGATGGAACAGTTTATTGGGTATGGTCAACAGAAACAGTAATACGCCAATTCGACAAAAGCAAAATGATGAAACTTCTTTTGTATCCAACGCGCTTAAAATCACCACCAAGTGGGGACAACAACTGATAGGGATTAATTCCGCTGTTTCTTACGCTGAATTGCCGCAGACATTGTCAGTTACTCCGGGGCAGTTTATTGCCGTTTTGAATGACAGTTTACCTTATGACATTGCATTGCAAAATGTATTATATAAAAACTTCAAAACAAATAATAGCATAGACTTTATAAAAAAGTTCAGCGATGTGGTTGTAAACGTTAAAGCAGGTGCCTCATTTCAAACACAAACCTTACAAAGCGGACTTGAAAAAGATGCCATTAGCTTGAATGATACAATATTTGGCAACAATCTGGAGTTCTTAAGAACACAGGTTTACTTTACGCCCACTTTCAGCTATAACAGACGCAGGTGGCAGATCACACTGACCACTCCTGCCGCTTGGCAAATATTCGCAGCAAACTACAACCGCAAAGCAAGCGACAGTGCGCGCCTTAGCAGGGCTACAGTAAATCCGTCCTTAAATATCCGGTACGCTATTTCTTCAAAATGGGAAATAATCAGCTCATTGCAGCATGAGAATGATTTTGGCAGCCAAACCCAATTATACACCGGATATATTTTAAACACTTACAACAATCTTGATCGTTCCACAGTGCGCCGCGTCTCAGAAGGGAAAACGCAATCCGTCGGACTCTATCTTAAATACAATAATTTACTGAAGTCAAGATTTGGCAATTTATCCATTCTTCACGCCCAAAGCCGGAACAATTATATGTATCGTATGGCTTACGACTCCCTTGGGCTTGCATTTAGCGAGGTGCTTGAAATGGACAACGACAGGACTTCAACAAACATAAGCGGATCTGTATCGCAATATTTCCCGAGCCTGAAAACAGTTTTAAAATGCGCTGGGAGAATGAGTGCCGGCAAATCAAACCAGCTTATTAATGACGCATTGGTAAGATTGAATACAAATACCTATTCCGCTTCTACAGAAATCATTAACTCTTTCTTAGAATGGCTAAGTGCGGAGTACAAATACAACCTCAGTGTTTCCAGATCTCACTACACGAACAAGCCGATGAATACGTCTATAATACAAAACCATACGATCGGCATAAATACCTTCCCTGCACCAAACAACACTTTTTCAATTAACGCAAATTACTACAGGTACACTTTGTATAGCAATACCGAACAATTCTTACTGAATCTGAAATATACCTTTACACTACCTAAAACAAAGACCGATTTTTCAATAACAGTCAACAATCTCCTCAACACAAAATATTTCATCACACAGTACAACACAGCCTATATGCTTGCATACAGCGAACTCTATTTAAGGCCCAGACAAATATTGGCAAGTGTACGGTTTAACTTCAAGTAGCAGGTTTATAAAATGCATAGTCAAAATGTATGATATATCTTTCCGCACAACCCGATGCTTTTTACTTTACGTGGCAAATTGAATTGCAGGTATTCAATTTTAATAATCTGGGTATTCTACCTAAAGACATCCATGTGCTAATTGGATATGACCCTGAAATTGGTCTTCAAAACCATTTTGAAGAACTAATAAATAAACTTGACGGTTGTGCCTCTTTTTATACATACCCGGATAAACGTATCAAACCTCAGTATGCTTCATCTATACGACCTCATATTATTGTACAGCATGTAGAAAGGTTCCCTGCGTTACAAGCGGAAACTATCTTTTATCATGACTCAGACATCATATTCAGAGCGCTGCCTGATTTTTCCGGAATGATATCCAATGAAAAATGGTATGTGTCTGATACAAAAACTTATCTCGATAGCAATTACATTAAGATGGCTGGTACAGAATCCCTTTTACAGGAAATGTGTGAAGCTGTAGGTATAAATGTTCAAAAAGTCATAAACCAGGATACCAATTGCGGCGGAGCCCAGTATTTACTTAAAAAGGTTCCCATATTTTTTTGGCAAAAATTGGAGATAGATGCTGAAAAGTTATACATCATAATGAATAAGTTCAATGCAGAAAACGCTTCTTGCATAGAACAGTCTAAGCCGACAAAAAAGATTCAGTCATGGTGCGCCGATATGTGGGCCATACTTTGGAATGCTTTACTTGATAATCGGTCGGTTGAAATACACAATGAAATGAACTTCTGCTGGGCCGATTCACCAATTTCTCTTTGGTACAAAAACAAAATATTGCATTACACAGGAAATGTAAGCAGGGAAAATACTAAAATATTCAGGAAAACAAACTATTCAGTTTTTGAGCCCAATTACGATAGAGGACTAAATGAAATTGATTGTAATAGTTGCAGCGCACCCCTGGTTGATTTAATAAATAAATACAACATAAAAGCAGAAAAGGAAAGAACCAACCTGACCGATAGCACGATAATTATTTTATTCAATTCTGACGAAAGCCAGGGATTAGAAATTCTGTTAACGCAGTTAAAATATATAGAAAAATTTCTTACCATAAACATTTGTATTATAGAAAAAGGCACTAAAAAAGTTTTCAACAACAACATTGTGGGCTTAAAGGAATATCAGCATGTATTTTCTGATGCGCTAAATGAATCAGATTTGTCAACTGATATTTATAAGATCATAAACATTTCCAACTCTGATAATTTTCTTCTTATCAGGTCAAATATATTTATCGACATCTCCGATTATAAAGAAGCTTTTAAAAGAATAAGACTGCAAGTGTCGAAAATAATTATTTCAGGTAATGAGTCGATATCAAAAGTTGACCGCCTTTTCCAATCCATTTTTGATAAATGTATTGATCCTTTATTGCTTAAGTTGAATATCGGAAAGTTTAACACCGTAAAAACAGATGCTATTAGCAGCATATTTTTTGAAAGAAATGTTTTTCTGCGCACAAAGCCTACAGGTATTCAGCCAACCGCATGCCCCCTTTCAAATCTTATTGAAAAGAGTTCAAAAGACATAAGCTACTACGATTATCCTGTTTTCCAGTTTTAAGACCGGACCAAAATTGCAATCATTAATAGTTAAACACTACATTCCGAGTCAGCGAATATGTTATCCATAAATGAAATAAAAAAATTATTTGAATCCTTGCCGGAAACAGCACTTTCAAACCAGGGCATTTTTGATGGCAGTGCCGGAATGGCGATTATAACAGGTATTTTATACAAGCAGACACAGGAGTCCTTTTTCAAATCAATTTTCCAAAATCACCTAAACAGAATAAGTGAAAATATAGAAATGGTTAAGGATAATGGTTTTAAAAACGGGTTAGCCGGTATTGGCTGGAGTATTGAATGGCTGAGCCAGAATAAAATACTTGAAGGAATAAATACAGATGAAATTTTAGAAGATTTTGACGATTTACTGTACAAAACTGTTGTATTCACCAGGAATAACGATTTTACCATTATTAATGGCAATCTGGGGTTGTTTAAATATTTTTATGCCCGGTGTAGAAGTAAAAACAAAGGGACACATAGATATAGAAAGATTGTTAATCAAGAGTGTTTATCTATATTAGAAGACAGGGTTCGTCAACATCTACTAAGCAGGGATCTTGAGTTTAATGTGAAAAATATCCCGGCATTAGGAGATATATTAAAAACCATTAGTCCTTTATATAATGTTCTGAATATTGAACGGGAGTCAATCCTATGCAATGCGTTAATAGCAAGCGAGCATATTTTAATAGAGCATGTAAAGGACAAAATTCTAAGCGATTTAAAGCATGATGAGGTGTTAAATCTTCTTTATCTTTCAGTTAATATTTCATTCGCTTCGATAAATATTTCTAACAATCATTACCAAAAAGTAGCCGGAAAATTTATCGATAAAATAATTATACACCTTAATACCATCAATTCGCTGCTAAGCCAGTCAGAATTACAGAAATTGAGCAACATTTTTATATTGTATTGTTTGCATGAAAGGGGACCTAAAAGTGTATTGAATCTAAAAAAAGCGCTTCTCGATTTGAAAAAAAAATCAGCTCATCCCATTTCTCTAAACGATTGGAAAACATGTTTATTAGGCCACGCTGTGCTTAACAAAACAGACTTTTCATGTAAGATACAAGATCAAATATTTTATGCTTAAGAATTTCAAATTACCACAATATGAAAATACTTGGTCTAGCATGTACTAATGGAAGATTCTCTTATTTAGAAAGATTGTTAGCTTGTTTTTTAAACCAGGACCATAAAGAAAAACAGCTCTTAATATATAATAATGCGAACATTCCTATAGAGATGGATCCTATTGATAATGTAACACTAATTAATAACGCTATAGATCAACAGACCAATGAAGGCTATAAAGATGTGGGGAGCATTTTTAGAGATGCACTAAGCAATATACCAGCAGGTGTGGACTATATTAGTATAATGGATGATGATGATGTTTACCTCCCTTCTCATTTTTCACAAGCACACTCCGTTTTTCTAAAAAATAAAAATTTCAAGGTTTGGAAACCTGGGTATTATTTCTTGAAAAATGGCTTATTTGATGTAGAATACAGAAAAAATGATAACTATTTAGAAGGAAGCGCAATTATTTCTCATGATTTTTTAAAGGAATGCGGCTTCGAATTGCACTCTTTAACATACCATCACTCATGGATCAAAAAATCTTATCAAGAAAAAAACATTTGCGTTGATTATAAAAATACTGTTCCAACTTATTGTTATGAGATTGGTCAACCAGACATTGTGCACTTGAGTATGTACTGTGTTAAAAATCCTTCATCGGATAAAACAGATTTTGACAAAACATTGAATAAAATTGATGATTATGGTCAGGGAAAAGTTTTACGCCCCTGGAGCGATGATAAGATAAAAAGATACTTTGACACCTATTTTAACCTAGATAATTTTATTGACGGGTAAACATGTCATTCTATAATTTTATCCAGCCCGGAGGAATTAAATCAATAGTATTCAATGTTTCATTTGTAAACCATTTTTTAGGGGCTATCACAATTTTTCCAGGATTCTGTGAAAGCCATGCGGACCACCATGAAAAGGAACTGTTTGAAATAATAAAATGTTTACAAGAAATCATCAACTGAAGGTAATATTGATATTTGGGGTCGTAATATGATTCATCAACAAAAAACATTTTTTCTTGCTTTGGTATATTTTCTTTGCACCAGGCAATATCATCTGAAAAGATATAAAAAGATGGATTGGCTACAATAGCTTTAAAATAATTTATAGCGGCGCTGATATAATCCAAGTCTATGACACCATGAAAGTCCAGTTTGAATAAATAATCACCTCTCCTGACATTCAACATTATGGATGTCCCCATTGCTATTTCGTTCTTTAGTACCTGCCACTTTGGAGGTAGTGTATGACAGAACGTAAAATCTTTTCGAATGGTAGGAGATATTCCAGTAAAATACTTTTCAGTTTGCCAATACCCAAAAACAGAAAAAATCACTTCATCTGGTTTAGGATTTGATTTTGCATACTGATGTAATGCCCCGAAGTTTTCACTGTTAAAATGAAAAAAAGCCTCGGTTATATGGATTATATCTTCTTCATTTCCAATTAATATTTTATTGATTTCATCTTGATTTCCAATTAAGGGGTTTGCTAAATTAAAAATTGAAAGATCAAACGATCGATTGCTTTTTCTTTTGTCATATATCTCAATGTTCAAAAATAGCTGCTGCTTAAATAGAATAGACAAATATCTACCAAAGGCATACTGAAACATTTGATTTCCAAGTCCTCCCATTAAATTTACTATCACCATCATTTTTTGGTTTATCAGTTTTTATCTGTGCTTACAAGCCATACTTACCTGCGCAACCTATGATCACATATAATAATTCAACACCTTTTAAGCACTAGCCCTTCTGTTCTCTGGTATATCACAATTTTCGCCGATCTTAGCTACCTATTACGGTCGGATTTGACATCACGCTGAAAAGGGTAAACTCTTTACTGCAAAAGCTATTGGTTGGTAATCTAAATATACAATCTGTTTTATTTTAAAGTCGGCCAGTTCAAATCGTTACGCAACAAAAAAACGGCCATCCCCTAAAGAATAGCCGTTTTAATTTCTGTGCGTTTTCCCACCTGGGAAAAATTTCAATGCGTGCGGATGATAGGAGTGGAATCGAACCATTGGTGGTTATATTAAATCTGGTAAAGGGGATAGAATGAGATGGTTAACTCCAAGTTTTGCCTTGCATTACCTCCTTCTATCCAAAGCCTCATCTACTTTCTTTCACATGCAACCGTCCGCATTAAATGCCTTATTGCCTTCGATTATGTGCATTTCAGCGCTTAATGAAAAGTAGCCTTATAAAATCCCTTTAAAAGTGAGACATAGGTAGATAGCAAAAATAGAGTTGAGGGATATAAATTACGCAGATCAACCCTCCCCTTAAACCTCTGTTTTTCCCTTTTATTGGCAGCCATTCCCTACCCTGTTTTGTTACTAACTTGCTATCGAACAAATTATCAGGATTTAAAGTCATATCACCTATCACCTTCTCAATATCTTTCCAATCATATTCGCCATCCAGCATTTCGATAGGTTCACTGAAATTAATATCATTGTGATAATCTAATGCTTTGAGGACCATCGCAGGATTTCTGGTTGCATACTTTTCTTCATAAGCATGTATCATTTTACAAACTATCTATTAAACGACCATCTCAAACAGTTTTATCTGAACTTGAAAATGCAAAACACGCTCACAAATTTTTCTAAGGCTGACAGTCGAGCACATTACCAGGTATCTGTACAAAATGTGGAAGCTGGTAAATGATATTGGTTGAAAAGATCGCCCACCACCCAAGGCTTGTAGGCGTACCGGACAGATTGAGGGTTGACTACCGTGGGAGAATACACTCTAATTGTGCCATTGGGCATAATTTTCGCAGAGGCATCCTTATAAGTACCACTAACCCCCGAAATTTGAAAATTAACAGAAGTATCAACATTGTTAGTAAAATACAGGCCGTCGTTATAGTCAAAAGATAAAAAAACAGAATCCTGAACAACAGTCATTCCAGTATAAACCGGACCAGACCATTCAAGCGCTGTAAAACCGTAAGTTTTAGCAAGCGCAAGGTAAGAAAGACGGTTACCTGCAAGCTGTTTATCCGGAGGATGCACAGTGGCCAGAGACCCTGCGTCTGTGAGAATGGCTACACCGGCGTTGGATATTTCATCTGCCAGACCGGCCTGCATCTCGCGGAAACGTGGAATATTATACCTGTTCACATCATATCTGTAAATGTAAGGCGCGATCTGGGCGAAATAGAAGGGGAAATTGCCTATACCCCAATCGGTACGCCACTGCTGCACCATTGCGGGCAGCATTTCACTGTACAGTTCCGGTTCCTGCCGGTTGTGCTCTCCCTGGTACCAGATGGCGCCTTTAATACCATAGCCAAGTACCGGCGATATCATGCCGTTAAAAAGTCCCGCTGCATCATTAATTTCCCAGGACGTATCGGCTTCAGGTTTTATCACAATGCCCGGGAATGCCTGTAATGCTTCACGGCTCATCCACGATTTGATACCGGAGCCGCCAACATCTGCTGCAATAATACCGATTGGAATATCCAGCGAGTCGTAAAGTGCTTTTGCGAAAAAATAACCGGTTGCGCTGAAATTGGGAGAATTGGTAGTGGAAGCCGCCAGCCATTTCCTGGGAGCCGTTACATAAAAAAAATGCTCTTTGGGTTTACCCCATGAATGGTTCGCCACATCAAAGAAGCGGATATATGGATTCAACGAATGAAGGATTACCGAATCAGCGTTGCTCACCGGTTGCCCGCTAAATCCTTTCAACGGCATTTCCATATTTGACTGCCCTGATGCCAGCCATACCTCTCCTATCAGGATCTTATCAAGCAGAATCTCCCCTCCATTAATAGAAATGGTACGATAAACTTTAGAAGCTACAGGCGTTGGCAATATTACCTCCCACCTTCCGGCCGAATCGGGCATAGCGTTATAAGATAATCCATTCCACGATGGTGAAACTGATACAACACCCGAACTATCGCTCCAACCCCAAACCGAAACGGAACTGTTTTGCTGGAGAATCATGCCGTTCGAAAATATGGAGGGCAATACCACCGAACCTGTACTTAACGTAGTTAAGATCATTTGGTCAGAAGCATCAGCCTTAATGTCCGTCAATTCAATTTTCTTACAGGAAGGCATAAGTGTACCGCACAGGATAACACACCTGGTAATAAAACGAACCATAGTATAATTGTTTAATTGGTTTTTTCGGGTAATTATTGAGGATATGTAGTGCTGAATGTGGAAGCCGGGAGTTGGTCGCCGTTAAAGAGGTCTCCATCCACCCAGGCTTTATAGGCATAACGCGCAGCAACGGGAACCTTTACCTCTTTAGCATTCAGTTCTATAGTCTCCCCTTCAATGCGCACTGTAGCAGGATAATACAAGCCGTCTTTCCCTGCTACTTCAAACAGACCAGATGTACCATTGCGGAGATAGAGTCCCTTGGCATGATCAAACCGGAGGATCAATTTGTCTTTCTTTACGCTAAACGAACTATAAACCGGTCCGGAATAAGCTGTTTCCTGAAAGCCATATATTTTGGCAAGAGCAAGACCTGAAAGGCGTAGTCCTACCTTTTCCTTGTCTGGGGGATGCACTGTGGAGGCAGATCCGGCATCAGTAAGCACCGCCACTCCGGTATTTGGAATAGTGGCAGCAATACGTTGCTGCATTTCTCGGAACCGGGGTATGGAAGGCGCCATTTTTTGTAATGCCACCGGTGCATTTCCTTTGTACAGATGAGGTGCTATCTGAACGTAGTAAAAAGGAAAATCGCCACACTTCCAATCCATACGCCACTGATGGATCATGGCAGGGAGAAGTTTGCTGTAGGCTTCGGGCTCTGTTCTGTTGTGTTCGCCCTGGTACCAGATAACACCTTTAATGCTGTACCCTACTATTGGAGCGATCATACCATTAAAAAGTCCGGCTGGTTCATTCCTGTTTTTGAAGCCGGAATCAGCAGGATTTTTTAACCGTATTTCCGGGAATGCCTGCAACGCTTCCAAACTCATCCATGCACGTATATCAGTACCCCCATAATCAGCTTCCAGCACACCTATTGGCACGTCCAGTTTGTCAAATAACGCTTTTGCAAAAAAGTATGCGGTGGCACTGAAATTAGGGGTATTCACGGGCGATGCCGCCAACCAGCGTCCCTTGCAATCATTTAACGGACGCGCCCATGCGCGGTTAGGAACATTAAAAAAGCGAATGTACGGGTTGAGGGACCTGGCAATGGTTGTATCAGAATCCTTTACCGGTTGGTTGTTGGGGAAACCTTTCAGTGGCATCTCCATATTGGATTGTCCTGATGCCAGCCACACTTCTCCGATAAGTACATTTTCCAGTACCAGTTCCTCGCCATCACTGATACGAATCGTATGCTTCTTCTTTCCGCCTGCCGGCGTACGCACTTCAATTTTCCACGTACTATCTACGTTCGCCTTTACAGTATAGGACTTGTTCTCCCAAGACGGCTGTATGCGTATTACAGCGCCCGGAGTTGCTTTGCCCCGCAACATCGCATTGGTATGCTGCTGCAATACCATACCGTTTGAGATAAAGGCCGGCAGCACCACAGCGGCCCTGCTGCTCACCGGAACAAAAAAAATCAGCCAGAAAACGAATAGGAGCAAAATTGATCGCATAAAACCCTTTTTTAAGGAAGAACAGTTAACTGAATCTGCTGCACTTTTTCTTTCCGCCCAAGAACGCTGGCATTCGCACCCACGAAAGTAACAGTGTATGTTCCGGGATTTTCAAAACGATAACCAAACTGTTCTAATGCAGGGTCAGCCAGGGCTTTGAGTCCCACCCCTAAGGCCACACCGAGATTAGTATCCGTTACCCTGATTGGTCCGCTCACCACCCAAAGCTGCTGTTCCGCCATATTGGTGATAGCGCCCCTTAAGGTAAGGATTCCACCTGCGTTGGAGTACAATGCACGGTTCCAACCATCACCCACAAAAACCGGGGACCATAATAAACTACGCTGTTCGAAAAGCGTTGAGGTGCCCAGATCTGTGGTTCCTTCCAGCAACAAAGAAGACACCCTCCAGATATTTGACGTTCCATTCACTGGTGTGCTTGGACGATTGATATACCAAAGCCCAATGTGCAGAGGCTGATCACCTTTAAAAAACGAAAGAATATCTTTTTTGCCGGATGGAAAATAACCAGTGGTACTCGAACATTCCATCGGAGATAACGCAAAATCGGAAGTAATTTCCGTCCAGGTCGCCCGCTGCACGCTGGCAACCGAATCCGCCATTGTAGTACCTGAAAGTACCAGATCCGAAGAAACCATCACATGGAACTGGTTGTCCTGGCATTGTGTGGTGGTCGCGCCTTGTTTCCTGACGGAACTCTGAAAGGAAAGCTGAACGCCTTTAGTGGAGAGGATCAAATCTTTATTCCGGAATGCATAGTCGCTTCCGATCTCTCCTGAATAAAAACTAATGATATCGGCATTTCCGGTTATGTTGAAAACAACGGAGTCTCCTGCCTGTACGGTGGTGGATGATACAGTTACACCAAAATCTGGTTCAGCTACATCAGTCACCTTTGAGCAGGCCGACAAACCAATCAGAATGAAAATTTGTAAAAGATAAATATATCTCATCGGATAAATTTTTTCTTTGTGAATGAATTGTATTACCATCCCTGGTTTTGAGTCAGTTTTGGATTTACTCCGAGTTCATAAGCCGGAAGCGGCCAAATTACATCGCGGGGCGTAACACTGCCGTAATACACGCGCGCCGCCTGCAGATAGGCTGCAGAACCGGTAGCGGGGATATCCATCAGCCGATCCTTCATACTACTGTAAAATATTCCCCAGCGTACCAGATCATTCTTCCTTAGTTCTTCAAAACACAATTCCTTTGCTCTTTCCCTGATGATTTCCTGCTTCAGATCATCGTATCCGATCCCTTCAAGATCCACGGAAGGATTAGCAGTATTCGCATCTGCCCCAACAGCCCTTCTCCTCACTTTATTGATGGCTTCCAGGGCCTCAGCCGTAGGGGAACCAATGGATTCATTGAGCGCCTCGGCATACATCAGCAAGACATCTGAATAACGGAGTAATGGAAAATTCTGCGGTGTGCTGGAATTACTTTTAGGCGTGAGCTGCTCATTCTCCCTACGGAATTTTCCACAGAATCTTTCCATCGCGGTAGCGGGATTGGTCCAGTTCTGCGGGGCATCGTTTACATAACGAAAAGGGGCTATGGCCCAGTCGCGGCGGACGTCGTTAGCTTCATAAATATCGTATAACCATTGTGTGGGGTGGAGCGAGCCCAGGGAATAACCAAAGCCTGCCAGCCCTGCGGACCCATACCTGATGCCGTTCAGAATCCCTACATATCCTCCGGTATTAATGTACACCCCCGTTCCGTTTCCCCAGAATTCCACCTCAAGAATACTTTCTTTGGTGTCATATTTATCCTGCGCATAATTGATGAATACCTGGCTATAGGAAGGGTTCAATGCGTGATGACCATGGGTGATAACCTTTCCAGCCCAAACGGCCGCGTCCGCATAGCGGGCCGTCTCTTTTAATGGCTCTCCGGCCATGTAAAGACAAACCCTGGCCAGCATACCCCAAACTGCAGATTTACTCACCGTACCACCGCCCTGAACCGTACTTACATCTTGCACCAGGTCGGCCGCCTCGGTCATATCTTTTAAAATCTGGTCATATACCTCCTTTACAGAAGCCTTCTGCAACTGTATGGCATCCGCATCGCTTGTTAGCGAAGGCTCCGTAAGCAGTGGAACACCGCCAAACTTACTTACCAACATAAGGTAATAATAGCCCCGGAGAAATAATGCCTGGCCCTTGAAATGTGCACGGGCCATGGAATCAACTTCAATATCCGGACGACCTATATTGGCCAGCAGGAAATTGGCCCTGCTGATCCCCTGGTACAAACTACGCCAGTGGTTCAATATTTTTGCATCCGCGCTGCTTGTTTCGTAGTATGCAACGGTACCCCTGTCGTTTACCCATTCATAATAGCCTTCATCAGCCTCAAGCCCGAAACGGCCGAGCATATTGTTGCCGTACACCGCCGCATCTGCAAGGGACGCATAAACACCGCGAATTGCAGTATTGAGTTGTTCTTCTGTTTTGTAAAAACTTCCGGTGGATAAAATATATTCCCCTTCCTTCACATCAAGGAGTTTATTACAGGAACCCAGTACCGTAACGAGGAACAACAAAGGGAACAGGAAGCGATTATTTTTTGACTTTTCCATATCTGACAAGCTGCTTTAAAAGTTAGAATGTTGCTTTTGCGCCGAAGGTGAGGGTCATACTCCTCGGATAGGCGGAATAATCGAACCCTGGTGTAAGTGTGGTATTCTTTGTAGATACTTCCGGGTCCATCCCGGTGTAATCTGTCCAGGTCAACAGATTTTGACCTGAAACATATACCTCAAGCGCCTTCACTTTACCGATCATCTTTTTGGGGAAAGCATAAGAAAGCTGTGCAGTCTTTAAGCGTACATAAGAGCCATCTTCCATTGTTCTTGAGGAATACATGCCCTGTGGACCAAATCCCCGGGCACGGGGCATCAGATCGTTCTGGTTCTCCGGTGTCCAGCGGTTATTATAACTGGCGAACTGATTAAAATTAGGCCTGTTGGCAAAATTTCCTTCAAATACCAGGCGGTTGGCATTCATGATCTCGTTTCCATAGCTCCACTGGAAAAACACATTCAAGCTAAATCCTTTGTAAGTAAAATTATTGGTAATACCCCCAAAATGCTTTGGGAGTGCGGAGCCAATGATCACCATGTCTTTATCATTTACCACCCCGTCTCCATTCTGGTCCACATATTTGATATCACCTGGTTGAATAGCTGAACGGGAATTCCCGTTGGTGGCAATAGCTTGCTTCAATAAGTAAGAACCATCCGACAATTGATCAAAATCCTCATACTGGTAATTTCCATCCCATACATATCCGTAGAAGGCCGCTGCGGGTCCGCCAAGTTGTGCGATATACAGAAAGGAAGAATTGTATGTGCCGGTAAAGCGGACCGACGACAATATGTTCTGCTGGCTTTCCGCCAGTGCCATTACCTTATTCTGATTAAAGCTGATATTGAAGCTGGTATTCCAGGAGAACTTTTTAGATTCAACATTTACAGTGTTTAAAGTGAACTCCCAACCCGTGTTCCGCACTTTTCCGACATTCTTAAAAGCCGTGGCAAATCCTGAACTGTATGGCAACTTCGCATTCAGCAACAGGCCGCTGGTGTTTTTCTGGTAAAAATCCGCTACAATATTCAACCTGTTTTTAAAAAAGGAGAGATCGTATCCGATGTCCACCTGGGCAGTCCGTTCCCAACGCAGGTTCATGTTCCCAATATTGTCTATCACTCCAGCATAACCCGGCGTAGCATTATTAAAAGAATAGAAGTCTGTGATATCTACACTCTGGAATCGTGAAAAATCGTTGATCCGGTTGTTGCCTGTTACGCCATAGCTTACCCTTAATTTTGCGTCACTCACAAACTTAGCCTGCTTCATAAATGGCTCTCTTCCCATGTTCCAGGCAATAGCGCCGGACGGGAAATAGCCCCAACGATTCTCCGGTGAAAATTTAGAAGAGCCATCCGCCCTGATTGAAGCTGTAAAAAGGTATTTCGACAGCAGGTTATAGTTCACTCTGCCAAGGAAAGAGGCCAGGGTATTTTTTGAAGCACTGGATGTAACAGAACTGGGCAACCCCAATTCCAGCGCACGCAACCCTAACTCTTCATTTGGAATGTTTGTGGATTCAAAACCATACCTTTCCATGCGCATACCCTGCATGGTGAATCCGGCGGTGGCATCTATCAGACTGATCCTGCTCAGCCTTTTTTTGAATGTAAGTGTATTTTCATTCAACCAGTTCTGGAGTTCAATATTATCAAAGGTGCCATTCACCCCTTTCAGGTTTACCGTTGAAGGAAACCCTTTGTACGTTTTAGAGTTGAAGAAGGCTTCATTCTTGTTGGTCCTGTTTGTGATTCCCCCCCGAACATTCAACGTAAGGTTCGGATGGATAGAATAAGTGATGCCCGCATTCATCAAGAGCTCAGACCTGGTTTGTTTCCTGATCTCGTTCGATGTGGAAATCACCGGGTTCATCAGGAACACAGCGTTCGGGTCTTCTTCATCAAACAATTCTTCCGTAATGTCAACACCGGTTGTCACAGGGCGGTACCCCCAAATCCTGTACATCAGATACGATGCGTACATATTCAACGGCGACTGTGCGAGAGATGAAAAGTTTCCATAGTTGTTATCCCTGGAGTAGTTAATATTCACATTGGCAGTAACCTTTTTTGAAAGCTTCTGCTCAAGATTCAGGCGGGCCTGACCTCTTTTGAACCCGGAATTGATCACAATACCATCCTGGTCAACAATGTTGCCGGAAAAAAAGTATTTGGTTCCGGCTGATCCGCCACGCACCGACAAGGAATGGTTTTGCATACCTGCCGGCTTGAATATTCTGCTCTGCCAGTCGAGGTCCTCTGCCTGCAGGTAGTCATCCAGCTTCCTGTTTGGTTTTGTCAGGTACATTTCTGTTGACCGGACCGGGTCCAGTTCCAATTGGTATTTCACAAATTCGTATGGGTTCATCATTTCCATCTTCTTTGTAATATACTGCCTGCCATAATAAGCATTATAGGTAACCTCGGCCTGACCTGAACTGCCTTTTTTGGTTTCAATGATCACCACACCATTCGCACCTCTGGAACCATAAATGGCGGTGGCTGATGCGTCTTTGAGAACGGTGATAGAAGCGATATCGTCCGGATTGATAGATGCGCCGGAGAAATCTTCGATAGGGAATCCGTCAATCACATAAAGTGGCATATTGCTTTGTGTAAGTGAGTTGCCTCCCCGGATCGTGATATTGATATTGCCCCCTGGCTGCCCTTCATTTGAGTTCACCTGCACGCCGGCGATCCTACCTGCAAGCGCCTGATCAAATGAAGGAACCGGTGCTTTACTGAGGTCACTCATATTTACCTGGCCCACAGCACCGGTAAGGTCTTTCTTTGCGACCGATCCATAACCGATTACCACTACTTCATCCAGTTTGGTATTAACCGTTTCAAGTTTTATTAATTGCTCACTCGTTATGGCGCTGGCACTAAATCGGAGCGTATTGTAACCGATATAGGAGAACAGTATGGTATCCGTGGGCGCGGCACGAAAAGCATACCTTCCTTCTTTGTTGGTCATAAAAGCGATCTTATTGGCCGCTCCTCCCTGAATACTGACGCTTACTCCTGCAAGCGCTTTTCCAGTGGCAGCATCTTCCACCTTTCCTGTGAGCCTTATCGATGGTTCCTGCTGCGCATACAGTGAAAGCGTGCAGACAACAGCGAAAAAAACGGCTATAGATATCCCTTTTTTCATTGATCCATGGTTTTAATAATTGCAGAAAGTTGTGCGTAGCACAATCAAGCGATTGTACCGTTTCAAAGGAAAGGTTTTAGCTGTTCGCCAACCTGTACCATACATCAAAATAGTATAACAGTATGGAGTGCCGGCGAACGTCAAAAGATGAAAAAAGCTGCTAATTATTGTTTGAATGATTTTGCAATCGTCATGGCAAACGAAGAATTAAGCAATCGTCATGGTAATTTTTATACAACAAATTTTAGAAAAAAAACAAGATCCATTCTATCTGGTCTTATCAATTTTTTATACTAAATTATCCTTAAATAAATTTTAGTCTTCAGTTACAAATCGCCTTTCTTCAACGCCTTCACCGCATAGTCACATGCCCTTGCGGTAAGTGCCATGTAAGTAAGAGATGGATTCTGTGTTCCGGTAGAAGTCATACACGCGCCATCTGTCACGAATACATTTTTACAATGGTGCAACTGGTTCCATTTGTTCAGCATGGAAGTGGAAGGATCGTTGCCCATGCGAACGCCTCCCATTTCATGAATATCTAGTCCGGGAGCCTGTTTGGTATCTCTTGTTTTAATGTTTATGAACCCTGCTTTAGCGAACATCTCCTCCATCTGTTCAAAAAAGTCTTTCAGCATTTTTTCATCATTGTCGTCGTAGTTAACGTTAAAATTAAGGAGCGGAATACCCCATTGATCTTTTTTATCCTTGTGCAGGCTCACCCTGTTGGAATCCTTTGGAATTGTTTCACCCATCATGCCGGAGTTTATTTTCCACAGGCCTGGTGTTGGATGCAGTAACGTATTTTTTAATTGCGCGCCCAGGCCTTCCGGAGCCTGCACGGGCCGAAGTCCGCTCAGGCTGGCGGCATACCCCCTCAGGAAATCAGTTTCCTGCTTATGAACATTCCTGAATCTTGGAATATACCCGCTCCCGGGTCTCCTGCCGCTGGTGGTATACTCAAGAAGCCCTTCATATTCAGCGGTTATCTTTCCCCGGTAATTATGGAATGCCACAAATTTTCCGAGCAACCCGTTTTCGTTGCCGAGTCCTTCAGGAAATCGCCTGGAAACAGAATTCAACAAGACCTGATTGGTACCCATGGCGCTGGCGTTCAGAAAGATCAGTTTTGCGAAATAGGTAGTTGTTTCCTTTGTAACTGCATGGATCACCTTTACCCCGGTAGCCTTTTCCTTTTCGTTATCATATAAAATAGAATGAACAATTTGATCGGGCAACAGCGTGAGGTTACCGGTTCTTTCAGCCCAGGGCAACGTAGATCCGTTACTACTGAAGTATCCTCCGAATGGACAGCCCCTCCTGCAAAGATCCCGGTGCTGGCAGGTAACCCTGCCCTGCTCAGAAAACACAGGTCTCATTTCGGTGATGTGCGCGCAGCGACCAACTATTACCTGCCGCTCGTTATAGTGCTGCTCTACCTGTTCCTTGAAATACTTTTCCACGCAGGTTAAATCCATAGGCTTGAGAAAGTCGCCATCCGGCAAATGCGGCAAGCCATCTTTATTACCCGAGATCCCAACAAAACGCTCCACATAACCATACCACGGTGCAATATCCTTGTAACGAATAGGCCAATCTACTGCAAACCCGTCCCGCAAAGGACCTGTAAAATCAAAATCGCTCCAGCGTTGTGTATGCCTTGCCCAGGTGAGTGATTTTCCTCCTACCTGGTAACCCCTGATCCAATCGAAAGGCCGATTCTGGTGATAGGGATGATCTTTATCACCTGCAAAGAAGTGTTTTGAATCTTCTTTATAATTATAGCACTTGCTGAGAATAGGATTCTCTTCCTTCTCCTTAAAACTAACTTCATTGGCATGTTCCAACTCCCAGGGATTCAGATTGGTGGTAGGATAATCTTTCAGATGTTTCACATCTCTCCCCCTTTCCAATACCAGCGTTTTCAATCCATGGCCTGTTAGTTCCTTAGCGGCCCAGCCTCCGCTGATGCCGGAACCGATAACAATGGCATCGAAATGATGGCTTTTATTGTTTGCAGACATAAAACAGGATTAATCGTTTGTGCTTTTTATTTCAGATACAGGTACGCATCCCTTAAAATATCCTGGGATCAACTGATAGGGCAAAAGTTTTGTCATCACGTACTCACTGTTCATGTACCCTTTTACAGTTAGTTCCCTCAAACCTTTTAAAAATGTTGGTATCTCACTGCCTTCTTCTTTATCGCGTTTTTTCTGCTCCATATATGCCAGTTGGCGCTCCACGGGAATATGCTTCCACTTTTTACCAAAAGCCTTTTCCGCACCGGTCACAAACTGGCCCATCCCCTGTTTGAAAGACTTTGCAAAAGCGGGAGGACGGCATTCGGAAACCATACGGATCACAAAAAGGTGCACTCCCAATTCACGGGCACCAGGCGTATCGGTTGACGGAATCACCAGATCCACGAGTTCTCCTAATAAGGCTTCCTCTTCCATATCAAGGTAAGCAGCAGTTCCTTTAGGATCATCTGTATTACCACATCCTGGAAATACCCATATCACACCGCCTATCAGGAATACATGTTTTAAGAGGGTTCTTCTTTTCATTGCATCGCAGTTTAACGTAAGCGGGACTGTGTTCTGAAATAGGATACACTGGCTGCAACATCGGGTACATTGTTATCCCAGTTGTATTCGTACTCTGCGGAGATCATTCCTTTAAACTGTTGTTTTTTCAAAGTAGCAATTACGCTATTTACATCACAAACACCTTTTCCCCACACCACATCATGAGCGTTACGGTTGTTTTTTTCATTAAGGTCCTTAAAATGAAGGTGTCTGATATGTCCATTCAGTTTTTCAAGGCATTCCACCGGGTTCAGTCCTGACCGCACCCAATGGCCGATATCCGCGCATGCGCCCAGACGGCTGCTGCGCCCCTTTATCGCTTGAAGCACAGTATCAGGGTGCCAGTAGGCCGACGGCTTCGGGTGGTTGTGTATCGCTGCGTTAATCTTAAATTCATCACAAAGCGCTGATACAATATCGAGGTGCTTTTTTTCCGGTTCGCAGGTGATGATCTGTACGCCCATTTCACTGCAGAAACTGAATATCTTTCTCCATTCCTGTTCGTCTTTTGCTTTCACCACACCATAGGCATACCACCTTACACCTTTCTGAAGCAACAACTGCTTTACTTTTAATTTCGATCGTTCGCTCATGGTATAGAACATGGAGTCCTGAAAGCCTTCGCCTATCTTCTGCCGGGTATAGGCTTCCACATAACCAAGTCCGCAACTGTCTATTTTAGCGAGGGCTTCAGCAAAAGTGAATTTCCGGAAAGTGTAAGCCTGAGCGCCCAGATACCATCCATTTTTTTCTTCCGGTTTTTCCTGCTGCGAACCTGTGTTTGTTTTACCACCCGCACAGGCAACAACGAGAACAAAGGACAGGATTGGCAACCAAAATAATAATCGGTGTTTCGAGCGGTTGTTCAACATGGGTTTTGTTTTTAAGTGATCAATTGGTTTTTATTTTTTCAAGCAGCGGATCGTTCAACTTACGCATGTTGAAAATTATCATTTTGTTCAGTTTGCGTTTCACACGCCTGTATTTCTCTTTTTTCACCTCAATAAGATTGTTCGCTTCTTCCGGATCTGTTGCAATATGGTATAGTTCATCTCTTCCCGGATTCAGAAAATCTCTTACCAGCTTCCATTCTTTTGTACGGTAGGTACG
The DNA here is from genome assembly GCA_946481605.1 of uncultured Flavihumibacter sp. The sequence goes on from CAMLPA010000002.1 coordinate 28,796, forward strand.
CATATCGGCTCTGCTGTACTGAAACATACTATATTCTGCATACCAGTTATTATTCCATCCTTTCGCTGCATTTCCATTAAGCAGTGGCACAATACTTCTTCCCCTGATGATTTTGTTTGAAGGAATACTGGCACCGGCCATTTCAACGATAGTTGGATACCAGTCAAGGTTGGAAATCGTTTCTGTTCTTACAATGCCTTTCCCTGAAAACCCTGGCCAACGGATAATTGCAGGAGTCCGCAGGGAATGGTCGTATAAGTTTGGTCTTGAATTTTCAGCGATATTGACCGTAGCAGGGTGTTTGGTTTTGGTGATCCAGTGACCGTTTCCTTTGTGTTCAATACCATTGTGCCCCATATTGTATCCGTGATCAGAGGAGAAGATGATGATGGTATTGGTGTCGATACCCAGTTCGGAAAGCAATTGCAATACGCGGCCAATATTTCTGTCAACGCCGGTTACACTTGCAAGATACTCTTTCATTCTTCTCTTCACTTTCTCTACATCCAGATCGGGATAGGAGGGGTTTGGAATTTCCATGGTAGTTTTCTCATAAGGCTTAATGTCTTCTGGGGCAACGGGCATCCATGGTGTATGGGGGGAACGGAAGTGAAGGCAAAGCAGGAAGGGCTGACCCTGCTTTTCTGCTATAAAACGGAGTGCATGATCGGTAAGTACATCATCCGTTAATCCATCTGCACGTTCAACTGTACCATCTTCCATTTCCAGCAAGGCATTGTCGGCAGAAGTACCTCCTCCGGTAAGCCCCATGAAATATTGAAAGCCGTAGTTTTTGGGATGATATTTACGTGCATCATCCTTTGTCCAGTCACCGAGGTGCCATTTACCGATCAGCCCTGTACGGTAACCGGCTCCTGCCAGAATATCCGCAAAAGTGACCACAGCGTTATCGAGACCGGCTGGCTTTTCAGGATCGTACAATTTATGTCCAGGGTCTGCAATAAAATCTGTGATGCCATATTCACTGGCATACTGGCTTGTTATGAGACTTACTCTGGCGGGGCTGCAAACCGGTGTGGTCACAAACGCATTGCTGAAGCTTACACCTTCTTTGGCCAATTGATCTATATGTGGCGTGAAAGCCTGTTTATTTCCCGAATACGCCGTTGTCCAGTAAGCCTGGTCATCGGTATAAATAAAAAGGATATTCGGCCGGCCGGTGTCCTGCTGGCCGCGCACTGTTAATACAAACAGGATGAAGACAACAGGAAGAAATGATCTGCGATTCATAGAGAATAATTAAAATTTCAATCTAAAGGGACCGGAAACCAGCTATGCGGTGAAAGGTCATGTAGTTCGAGTCATGGTAGCTTTCTGCACCACCCATTCCATCATCATGCGACGTTCTTGAAACCGCAATGATATCGTTCCCGTCAAATTGCCAATCTACATATTGGTATCCGTGGTAATAAATATCCGGGTGCTGAATTACCACAGAAACCACCTGCCAGGTACGCAGATCGCTGCTGGAGCAAAGCGCGAGCGTATTGCGTACGCGGTCAACGGAGGTAATGCCCGTAAATTCCGATGGAACATAATTGCTGAGTGTCCAGTATTTATTACTTGTGCTATCGAACCGGATCGTGAATTTTTTGGATCCGCCTGGCATGTTTACGAAATCTAGGGAAGGGTTAAAGGTTGCGGTAAGGCCATCGCCGCTAACCTTAATGAGTGCGGCTCTTTCATTGCTTTTACTGAAAGTATGCACACGGGCCACGTCCAGCATCTGTCCTCCCGGGCCTATCACTGCATTTCCTTCCAGCCACCCTTCAAAATATCCGCCGAGGTAAGTGGAATCGTAGGCCATAGGATTGCTCATTTCCCAACTGGCGGAATCCAGCAGATCTGCCGAGACAGGAGCCGACAACATAAACGTCCTGAACCGTTCGGCAAAAGTTGTTTTTGGTCCGCCCCAGTCTTCCATCACGCGCCATATTCTCCCATTGTACACTGTAACAGGTGTTGGTGCGGCCTGGTAACCGGAGTCAAGCGTGTACATACGGGATTTCCTGAGCATGCCAGATGAATAACCAGAAGGAGTGGTCCAGGTTTCCCCTCCGTCTAGCGATTTTCTGATCACGATATCCCCATGTCCTTTGCTTAACCCCATGATGTAAAGCCCTCCGCCATGCACAAAAAGCGTGGAAGAGTACTGACCATCCAGATCAGCTAATGAATCCCATGAAACACCTGCGTTGGTGGAACGGTAAATGCGCGACATGGCCTGCCCCCTGGGTCTTGCGCCTGCCCCTCCGAAAAAATCATTTGATGCCACCAGGTCGCCATTGGGAAGAATGGCAATACTTGGAGAACCTACATAATAACCGAGTGCGGCTGGCACGTGTGCAATGACAGTCCCGGGAACAGGCAAGTTTGAACTGGTATCACGAATACAGCGGACACTGTATCCTATACCCCGGTAAGAGCTATTGGTAAGAAGTGTGGAAGACTCAAAGAAAAGTGTTGCCATTCCCCTACCTGCTGTAGCGGAGGGATTGCTGCTCCAGAAATAACTTCTCGTACCTACCCGCAGCAGTTGTCCTGTAAAAGCATTCCGGTGACCGGCTGCCGGCAGTTTCAACGTTGAGCCGAAAGCTGTGGTAGCATTGGTTATGCTTTCAGCCTGCACAAGTTGCACCCATTCACTGTCTGTAGGCAGGCGCCAGTTGCGCCCCATTTCCCGGCACGGGTCGCAACCATTGGTGGTAGTTACATCATTTGCTTCCGATGTTGGGGCAAGCCATCTATCGGTAGCCGTTCCCGTTCCCCACCAACCTGGCTGGGGAGCATAATAAAATGGATTGTTTGCGGCATTGGGTATCTTGTCGGGATTTGTATATGGCAACCCATTGAATAAGCGCTCCGGATTCCTGGCTTCGTGCCCGTCTGTCCATCGCCCCCACTGGAACAATCCCCCATAAGAGAGGGTATCCGTTAAGGTGTTGGCTACCCGGCTGCTGCCGAGGTTCTGCTGCAACCAAACATTTCCATCGGCGGCCCTGACTGTGGTATAAGTGACCGTATTCCCACCTGATGAAAAACTCACCCAACCGGTATCACCCGTAGTACCACCTGGTACCTGTTCACCACTGGATAGCATAGATATTTTCCCTACCCTCTGGTAATCTTCTTTCAGGAGCAAGCGATCTTTCGTGCAGGAGCTCCCGCCGGCCACAAGGCCGATGGAAAGCAAAGTAATCAACGATATGGCTTTCATAACTTTTGGTCTTGGTTTAAAATGAATGTATTCAGGGTGCATATACAAATCCTTTGCGGGATAATTTTCTGAATTTGTGGATGCGGTGAAACGTAAGAAAGTTGGCGTCATGTTGGCGGTGCGCACCACCCAGGCCGTCATCAAACGCCGTTCGGGAAACAAATACAATATCTTTTCCTTCAAACATCCAATCCACGTACTGAAATCCTGTTTTTTCCACATCGTCTCCCTTCAGTATAATTTTGTTCACCTTCCAGGTGAGGAGATCGGAAGAACTGCAAAGCGCGAGCGTATTTCGGATATTCGAAGCATTCAGTTTCTTTGGTTGCGCGTTGGCAGCGCTCGCTGCAGCCGGCGTAACATAATTAGAGAGCGTCCAGTACCTGCCGGAACGGGCATCATAGCGCACTGTGAACTTTTTTGAGCCGCCGGGAAAAGCAACAAAATCCTTCTCCGGATCAAAGCTTGCCTTTTTTCCGTCATCACTTATGCTCACGATAGCGGCTTTTTCATCAAAAGTGGAAACATCAGCCACACGTAACATATTCACCATATTTCCCTCCGGATCAACCAGCGCATTCCCTTCTATCCATCCACCGAAATGCCCTTTAAGGTACCCGGAATCATAAGGAAGAAGGTTGGAACAGGTCCAGTTGGCGGCTTGCATTAAATCTGCACCAACAGGGATAGACATCATGAAAGTACTGTAACGTACACCCCATTTTTTTACCCGGCCGGCCGCATCTTCCATTGCCCGCCACAGGCGACCGTTGTGTTCAACAAATGGCACCGGAGCGCAATGGAACTCTCCTTCCAGCAGTAATCCATTCAACTTGTCAACAGGATCGCTCCAGGTGTACCCCCCATCTGTTGAGCGACGGATGACCACATTGCCATGATGCCGGTTGGTGCCCATAAAATAGAGTGCATTCTTCCAGAAAAAGAGTTTCGACCAGAATTGTCCATCCAGTTGCGCCGTCAGTTGCCATGTTTTTCCTTTATCAACCGATCTGTAAACGCGACTCACAGCGCTGGTATGTTCAGTTGAAGCGGGGCCAAAAAAATCATGTGAAGCCACATAACTTCCATCGGGAAGGCGGCACAATGATGGGGATCCTATATACCTCTTTTCAGCAGCAGGAACGTGTGCCACAACTACTCCAGGCACAGCAGGGAAAGTTTTCGTTTGCGCATACAGTTGAATACAACAGAGCAGGCAAGGCAGGATGTAGAAAGCAAATGAATGTTTCATACAGCAGCAATCATGGTTAATAAAAGAAGTGATTCACATTTAAGAAACTCAGGATACCAATCCCGAAGTTTCCGCAAATTCTCCTAACGCAATATAACGGTCGAACAGCTTATTGTAAATAATAACTTTATGTTCCTCGGGCAGATACTCCTTTTCAACAGCGGCCTTCATATATTGCTGTGCTTCCGCTACCGATGGCCATATTCCACATGCCGTGGCAGCCAGCATGCAAGCGCCAAGCGCGCATGCCTGCTCCGATTGCGGTACCTGGATAGTCCTGTTCATTACATTGGCAAGCGTTTGCATTACAAATGGTGATTTTTTACTGATCCCACCTATTGCCACTACTTTATGGATAAGAACGCCCTGCTCTTCAAAACGTTCGGCAATGGCCCTTGCACCAAAGGCTGTTGCTTCCACGAGCGCTTTGAACACCTCAGCGGCACCAGATCCAAAGTGAAGGCCTGTAATCGCAGCTTTCAAAGACAGGTTTACATCTGGTGTGCGCCGGCCGTTTACCCAGTCCAGTGCAACAGGATCACTTTCAGTAAGCGGAAGACGGAGGGCAGCCTCATTCAAGGCAGGCAAGACTTTTTCCCTTACGGCTACTGCCTGATCCGCCGAAATCACCCCTTCCGTTACCCCATTCAATGCAAAAGAGATCAATGCTTCGAACCATTTGTACACATCTCCGAAAGCTGACTGCCCTGCTTCCAGCCCGTACATCCCTGGCAAAATGGATCCGTTTACCTGACCACAGATGCCCTTCACAGGGCCGTTGCTATGAAATGCAGATGGCACAACTATCATATCACAGGTAGATGTACCGGTTACTTTCACAAGTGTAAATGGCTCTATTCCGGCACCTACTGCACCAACATGCGCATCCAGAGATCCTGTGGCCACTGTGATGCCTGACGGAAGACCTAACCGTACAGCCCATTCATCACATAGTTTTCCGGCTGGCGCGCCCACCTCAGAAGTGGTGGAATACAAACGGTCTCGCAAGCCATTCAGCAATGGATCAAGGGTAACAAGAAATTTCTCCGATGGTAATCCGCCAAAATCCTCACTCCACATGGCCTTGTGCCCAGCGGCACAGCGACTTCGCTTCATAAGCAATGGATCATTATTCCCCGTAAGCATCGCTGGCACCCAGTCGCAATGTTCCACCCAGGAAAAGGCTTCCCTGCGCAGAGACACATTTTTGCGCAGTACATGCAGTATTTTCGACCAGAACCATTCCGGAGAGTACATGCCTCCGCAACAGGCTGTATAATCTATGTCCCATTGATGCGCAAGTTCATTGATCTCTTCGGCTTCCCGGAGTGCAGTATGGTCTTTCCAAAGAATGAACATGGCATCGGGATCCTGTTCAAAATCCGGAAGAAGCGCCAATGGCAGGCCGTTCCTGTTCACGGCCACTGGTGTGGAGCCGGTGCTATCTACACCAATACCCTCTATGCACGCGATATCTTCAGGGCAAAGTGGTGCAATGGCCTCACGCACGGCCAACAGCATTGCTTCTATATGGTCAGCAGGATGCTGTCTGAAACGTGTCTCTCCGGGATCACAGTAAAGCCCCTTCTTCCACCTGGGATACCATGCCACACCAGTTGTTAATTCGCGCCCAGTATGTGCATCCGTTATAAGCGCCCTAATGGAGTCCGTGCCAAAATCAAGCCCTAATATGTACTTCATTTTCATATATACAGTATTTCCAAAGATCAGAAAACACCACAGAAATGTACCTCTATCCCCAGTTCGTTCAGTGCAGCCGCTTTTATACGACATGCCTGTGCCGCACGCGATTCATCATCAGCATACACCACATGAATGTGGTTGGCCTTGTGCCTTGCCATCAGTTGATCACGACTTACTCCATCCAATAATGCGTGCATAATAGGCCACTGCGGCGTGGTGCCTTCCCAACGACGTTGCGTTTCAGTTTCGGGTAACGACACAACCTTTCCTGTTCCCAGGTCGCAATGAAGTTTATTGTCCATTATATAAATCCGGCTCCATACAATATGCCCGGGTTTACTGATACCTTTCAATGTTCCACCTCCTAAACGAAAATACATTGGCGTTTGCCGCTCACTGCTGGCCCCCTTGAAGCCGCCGATAAAATGCTCTGGAGGCGCGGCTCCGGAAATCAGGAACACCCAAACGAAGCCATCCACACCTGGTCCTTTGTAGTACTCGCCCCACCTGATATCGTGAAGTGTGTTCTCACCACTCATACCCAACTCATTCCAAAGCCTGTAAGTAATCAGCGCATCTATACCGGCACATTCATCCACCTCGTTGAAATGTGGTAATGCCTTACCCGCATATAGTTCCCGCCCATCTTCAGCATACACAGGGGGGCGGTAGGTATTGTTGAGCAAGCCTTCCACCAGATCGCTTGCGGGAACAAGGTCCTTAAGCCCCTGCTGATACTGGATACCTATGGTATCACAGCCAAAATCATCAGCTATACGCAAAGCGGCAATGTACATCTTACACTGCATCAATGTTTGCTTCCATGTGAGTTCTGTTTCTTCATTCGTCCCCCACTTGAACTTCAAACCTCTCCCCAGCAACCAGTTGATAACATTTTCAGCTTCTTCGTCAGAAATGGTCTGCATCCGGGCATACAATGCAGACTGGCTAAGCCGTTCCTTAAAAATGCCCGTAGGATGTAAGAGGTGGTCGGGAACAATGGCGTTAAACATTCCCATACAGCCTTCGTCGAAAACGCCCATGATCGCTTTCTTCTGACGGAAACTTCTGGCAAATTCAATTCCCTTTTCCGCTTCAGACTGAACCGGCTTTACAGCCTCATAAGCTTTTACATGCGCTATTTCGTGTTGAATACCCCCATGTTCGAGCCATTGTTTTAATCCTGATAAAAAGAAAGCATCTTTAAACTTTTCACTCCACAAAGTGCTGTATTTCACGCCGGCTTTTGTGAGCGATCCGTTCAGGTTAAGCATTCCCACCAGACCTGGCCATTGCCCGCTCCAGTTCGCCACTGTAAGCAATGGCCCTTTGTGCGTGGTTAGTCCGGAAAGTATATGATGAGAATACTGCCATACACTTTCAGCAATCACCAGAGGAACGTTAACCGGGATTTGCCTGAAGACATCCATCCCCATTTTTTGTGAATCGATAAAGCCATGCTTTTTAACCGGATCATAGGCATGTGCCCTACGCACTTTATAGCCAAAAGATTCAATCGCATGTGTCAATTGATTTTCCATTGCTTCCTGTGCGTTCCAGCAGCTTTGATTGGCAGAAATCCGGAGATCACCACTGGCCGCGAGCCATACTTCATTAGTTGCAGACATCATTGTTTCGTTAGAATTTTTAAGCGTTGAATAAGCAAGCGTAAAAGGAGAGAGTGCACTACAAAGATCGCCTCACCCATTCCGCTATTCTTTCAGGTTGTTAGCAAGAAGATGTACTATCTTATCATTGGATGATAAAATTTGCAGAAAAAAATATTAACTTTCTGCACACAACGATTGCGTTTATGAAACCTCATTTTCACAAGGTTGCCGTGCCTCTTCAGCGGTCCTATTCCATAAGGCACGATCAACAGCCGAACTTCGGAAGGGTCTGGCATTTTCATCCTGAACTGGAGTTGCATTATACTATACGTGGAGAAGGTGTTCGTTTCATTGGAGACAATGTGAGCAACTTCTCCGAAGGAGAGCTGATCCTTGTAGGAGAGAACCTTCCGCATACCTGGCGTTGCCACGATCGTTATTACCAACAGGAAGAAGGACTGTATGTGGAAGCGATTGTGCTGCAGTTCCTGCCAAACTGCCTTGGTGCCGAACTCCCCGCTCTTCCCGAAGCTTACCTTATTCCAAAATTATTTGAGAAGGCCAAAAAAGGAATGAATATCAAAGGAGTTGCCAGAGAGAAAATCGTACAATTCATGCATGCCGCAGTACATGCAAACAACCTGGACCGTATTATCCTGTTGCTGCAAATCATCAAGACGCTGGCCGAAACGGATGAATACACGCCTATTGCCAGCGCGCATGCATTTTACAAGTCGAGTGAATCTGAAACACTCAGGCTTAACAGGATATTCACCTACACCATGTCCAATTACAAAAAAGAAATCACGCTGGAAGAAATTGCAGCCTTCGCCAACCTGAGTATTACCTCATTCTGCCGTTACTTTAAGATGATGACACGGAAAACTTTTGTGGACTTCCTGGTTGAGATCAGGATAAGCCATGCGTGCAGGATGTTGGTTGACGACAAATATCCCATTGGTATTATTTGTTTTGAATGCGGCTTCAACAATGTATCCAACTTCTACCGGCATTTTAAGAAAGTGACCGGTATGAAGCCATTCGAATACAAGAAGAAATACCTGAGGGAATCTGCCGCTTAGGTCAGCTTATTTTTTTCAGAACGAATACCTGCAGGAAGCGTCCATTTCCATTGCTGACATAACGGTTAAAACACAGCATATCGCCTGAGTAACTCCATATTACTGCACCAACCGGCCTATCTTCATTTGAGTCTTTCTCAGTGATGCGCGTTGATTCCCTTTTTATTCTATCAGTTATAAACACGCTATTGTCTGCAACAAATGAGATGTATTTCCCGTCCGGACTAAAGTTCAGCGGTCCTTGAACTGAAAAATTAAAATCTGTCAGCCATTGAACTTCTCCCCCATTTGGAGAAACAGTACATACCTGAACATGCCCATTCTTGTCTGCCGAAAGAAATGCAATTGCACTTCCATCAGGTGCTGTGCGCAGCCAATGTCGCGGTGTTGCACTTACTCCTTTACCAGGGAGTGTTATTCTTCTGCGAACAAGTCCGGGTGGTAACGCTGGCCTGCATTTATCCGTTCCCCTCAGGTCTGCTTCTTCTGCCAATGCCAATATGTTATCCGGAATGTCCACCACAAATATTTCCGTTTTTAATTCCCCGTTTATTGTTCTGGTGTTCCCCTGATAGGCGACTGCATATTGTTGCCAGGTTCCGTCTGCCTTTCTGTATCCCCTGTCGCCTATCCACGCTTCATCGAATGCTTTCTCTATTTCATCTGATCCGGGTTTCGGGTGGGGGGTAACATCAGCTAACAACACGGAGAACATTTCTCCATTGTTGTTTTCAGGCCCATTCTCCGGCACCAATACTTTTTTGTCAGGCACCATGATCCCAACTGTACGCAGGTCAATTACTGAGGAGTCGATGCGGTGAGCCCTTTCCAGAATATGGTCATTGTAGGTAAAACTGATCCATTGCCCATCGCCGCTCCAGGTATGCGCGTGGGTCCCCCCCCTGAGCGCGCCTTGCGTAAAAGGTGGTTTCACATCCCGCGCATCCAGAAAAATAGGTGCGCCGGGGTTTTCAATATCAACTGCCACCCCCGTGCGCCTTGAAATGCTGTACGGATTGTTTTCGGAAGCGTTTCTGATTCCATGAATAAAGAGTATGCGATTTTTTGCAGGTGAAAAAGTAGCGGCTCCCACCCCTGGACCGAAAGCGGTTTGGGCATTGGTTTGATATAATGTACAAATCACTCCTGTTTTGGTATTCACCATTGCGATATTAGATGTTTGCCCAATCATGGTATCATGATTCCGCCCATCAAAGACAATCCATTGATCGTCAGACGAGAAACATTGAGTGGAATTAAGGCAGTGTCCTGCGGCTCCGTTCGTTAGCTGAATTTCTTTAAAAGCCATGGAAGTAGTTGAATTGGGATGACAAGCAAACAAGCCACTCATAAAAGCTATTACAAATATACCCCTGAGGTTCATTTTCATCATTTGAATGCAGGTTTTGCAAAGATGCCACTGCTTATACAAAGATGCCACGTATGCCAATCTTTTCCTGCAACTGGTCATAATTTCTGGACAATTCTTCAAGCCGCTCAAGCTGGTTTCTTCCGAAAGCGCCTACATTTCGCCTGGTGTACAGCCCAATATTAAATCCCCTGGATTGCAGGAAGTACTTGGCTCCGACAGGATACACATCGTGCATCACATCCATGGTATCTTCCAGAAAAGCCTGTGCCTGGCCCACCTCTGCCTCCTTTTCCGGGTCATTGAAATGCGCTCCGATCCAACTGATCAGCTCGGGCACAAAATTACCCTGGATGCATGAAAGTCCGGCACAGCCCGCGCGCAAGGAAGCGACTGCATTAACCATATAGGCATCGTACAACTCGAACCCGGGTATATGAGCTGTTGCCTGCCGTTTTTCCCGGATGTCATCAATACTTAAACTGGTATCCTTATAATAGGTGACACGCCCGGTTGATGCGATCTCCCCCAGTTGCGCCGGAGAGAACAACCTTTTATAAGGAACCGGACATTCGTAAAAACCAAAAGGGATACCGGGTGTAAGTGTAAATAACCGGTGCACTTGTTCAGCGAGCATTTCTGCGGGAGCAGTTTCAGGCACCAGAATACTATTGATAGCCACAACCGCACTCACGCCGGTATCATAAATCCGTTTGCAAAAATCAGCCTGTACCTGCAAGCTATCGCCAAAAGTGCCGGTACTGAATACAGGCACCCTTCCTGCGGCCTGCCTTACCACAAACGCGGTAACAGCCACCCTTTCCTGTTCAGTAAGTTCAAACATTTCGCTGGAAAGACAGTTGGCGAACAGCCCCGTTGCGCCGTTTTCAATATAATAATCCGTAAGTCGGGCGAGGACACTAAAATCAATCGTACCATTTTCATCGAACGGCGTAAGCATAACGGGCACAAATTTTCCTTTAGTAGTGGGCATGATGTATCATTTAGCATTAAAATCTATTCTCAGTGCAATCATGCGATCAATCATGGATGCCGGCATTGACCCGGCGGAGCAGGCTATTTTTGCAGCACCTGTTGCTTTTTCCTGGTAAGCATTGTACCCACCAAAAAGATGGTAAGCGTTCCTATTACAATAGTAATATTCTTATGAAAGGGATTACGAAGTCCGTTAAAATCATCAGATAACAAAGGAGACAAAGACAACCAGATAATAACAAGTACGCCAATAATGCCGGCAGTAAGGGCTTGCTGGTTACGGGTTTTCTTCCCAATAATCCCTAGCAGAAACACGCCAAGCATACCTGCCGCGAATATACCGGATAGCTCCCACCAGATATCGAGTATGCTCTTTGCTCCAATCATAGCGATGCCGGCAGCCATTCCCAGGATACCGAAGGCGACAGTACCAATGTACAGTACGCGCATCTTTTGTTTGTCGGAAGCCTCCTTATTAAAATACCTTTTGTAAATATCTTCCGTAAATACAGTGGCAGAGGCATTCATACCCGAACTTATGGTACTCATGGCTGCTGAAAGAATTGCCGATACAATCAAGCCCACAAGGCCGGTAGGAATACTGGTTACCATAAAATGCGGCATCACTTTATCTCCGTAATCTGCAGGTTGCATAGCAGCGGCCATAGCAGCAACCTCTGCAGCTCCTGCATTCAGCCCCAACCTTTCCCTTGCCGCCTGCTCCTTTACTGCTGTGATCAATTCCGGATGAATATCGTAGTAAGCAAAAAGGCAACTGCCAATTATAAAGAATAGCAGTGATGCCGGAACATATAACCACACGCACATCCAGAGCGAGGAGGAGGCTTCTTTGGAAGAACGGGCGGCGTGGTACCGTT
>CAMLPA010000003.1 GCA_946481605.1 uncultured Flavihumibacter sp.
AATACCAGTACCTGTCTTCAGATTGCGCCTGGTTGCCCATGCTTGGAAGCCGTTTTACCCTTGTGCTGGATGGCATGGGAAAACTCCTTGCATTGCTGACGGCCATCGCTTTCCCGCTGATCTTTGTTTCCACCTGGAAAAGCAGGTATAAAGATGCGAACCAGTTCTTCGGATTGATGCTGTTGTCGCAGGCCGGACTGCTCCTGGTGTTCATGGCAATGGACGCGCTCCTGTTCTACTTCGGCTGGGAAATTGCGCTGATACCCGCTTACTTCCTCTGTTCCAAATGGGGTGGGGAAAAACGGATTCAGGCTACTTTCAAATTCTTTGTGTACACCTTCGCGGGATCACTGCTGATGCTGATTGGGTTGATCTACCTGTATTTCCAGACACCTGATCAGACTTTCGCCATCAATGCTTTCTACGACCTTAAATTATCAGTAAAAGAACAAAGCTGGTTGTTCTGGCTGTTCTTCGTGGCCTTCGCCATCAAAATGCCGATATTCCCCTTCCATACCTGGCAGCCTGATACCTACGAACAATCGCCCACGGCGGTTACCATGGTACTGAGCGGTGTAATGGTGAAGATGGGCGTTTTCGCGCTGATCCGCTGGTTGTTGCCCGTGCTGCCTTACGGTACATATATGTGGGGTGACACCGCTACTTCAATGGCCGTGATCGGAATGATTTACGCTTCGCTGATCGCCATTAAGCAGGATGATATCAAACGACTGGTGGCTTATTCTTCCATCGCCCACATCGGGCTGATGTGCGTGGCCATCTTCGCTTATACCGAGGCCGGTATGAAAGGCGCCATCCTCCAGATGTTCAACCACGGCATCAACATCATCGGACTCTGGATCGTGGTAGAACTGATCGAAAGGCAATATGGTACCCGTAAAATGAGCGAACTCGGCGGGTTGGCACAAAGTTCTCCGGTACTGGCCATCTTCCTGGTGGTGCTGGCCTTCGCCAACATCGCGCTGCCACTTACCAACGCGTTCGTGGGTGAGTTCCTGATGTTCAACGGCATATTCTCTTCCACCATCACCCAATACAATGTGGTATTCACGGTTGTGGCGGGATTGAGCATTATCCTCGCTGCGATTTATACCTTGAATATGGTGCAGAAAGTATTTTACGGGAACACCAATACACTTACATCCACCGGATATACACTGGGCGGGAACGAGAAACTCGCGCTGGGTATCTTGGTAATTGTGATCCTGTACTTTGGCGTTTATCCGCAACCGTTGTTCGATCTGAGTCAGGATACAGTGACCAATATCATGGAACGAATCAAAATCAATTTGTAGTCAGCGAAAATAGATTATGAACGCAATTATTATTTCTGCTATCTGGGGTGTGATCATGATGTTCGGGGGCTTGTTCCTGAAACAGTCGTCTGCCATCCGCTCACTTGCCATCGCCGGTCTGCTGGTTTTGCTCGGAGCCAACGTCTGGGAAACTTACCACAGCGCTTTCTTTAAGATTGACACGCACGGCATGCTGGATTTCGGCAGGTTCGGCCTGTTCTTCAATACCATCGCTTTTGCTTCCACCCTGGTGTATGTGCTGCTTTCCGGCAACGACATCACCAAAGTGGGCAACAAAAGCAATGCCGCCGATTATTTTGCGCTGATCTTCTTTATACTCGCCGGCGTGGGTATCGTATCTTCCTTCGGATCGCTGCTGATGTTGTTCCTGGGCATTGAAATCATTTCCATTCCATTGTATGTGTTGGCTGGAAGCGATAAAAAGAACCTGAAAAGCAATGAGGCTTCCCTGAAATATTTCCTGATGGGCGCTTTCTCCACGGGCATTATGCTGATGGGGATCGCCCTGATCTACGGGGCGAAAGGAACTTTCTTTATTGATACCATCGCGGTAGGTGCAGGTAAACTGACGCCGCTCATGGCTTCCGGCCTGATACTGCTGCTTATATCCATGGCCTTCAAAGTCTCTGCTGCCCCTTTCCATTTCTGGACCCCAGACGTGTACGATGGCTCTCCAACGGTATTCACCTCCTTTATGGCCACGATAGTGAAGGCCGCAGCATTCATCGGTTTTGTGCGCCTGTTTGAACGTTCCTTCGGTGCTGCGAAAGAAGAATGGCAACTGCTGGTGGCCATCGTTACCGCAGCCACGCTGATCATTGGAAACGTTACGGCGGTTTTCCAGCAGAGTGTAAAAAGAATGCTGGCTTATTCGAGTATCGCACAAGCCGGGTTCATGATGTTCGCCATCTTTACGCTGAACGATTTTGCAAAGGAAGGTATCATTCTGTACGCTGCGGCGTATAGCCTGGCCACGATCGGTATCTTTGCGGTACTCATCCGCATGAAAGATTATACTTTCGAAGGGTTTAACGGGCTGGCGAAAAGCAATCCCCTGCTGGCAGCCGTGATCACTATATTTCTGCTTTCACTGGCAGGTATTCCTTTAACGGCGGGCTTCTTCGCGAAATACTATATGCTTACCGCAGCCATTAAATCCGGAACCTATTTCTGGCTGGTGATCGTGGCTATTGTATGTGCCGCCATTTCAGTATACTACTATTTCAGGGTGATCCAGGCCATGTATTTCAGAGACGGAGAGGCAGAGGTTGCTCCTGTTTCCGGTGGCTTCAAAGCCCTGCTGGTAGTGGTGGCAGGCATCATCGTGCTGATAGGCGTATGGCCACAGTTGCTGCTGAATTACCTGTATTTCTAAGCGCCCGGTTTCTGATATAATTTAATGTCTCGCAAACGTTGCGCCGTAGCGCCGTTGCGAGACATTTTTCTTGAATACCGGCTAACACCGTGAAAACACGGTCCCCGGTGCCACCGCTATAGCGGTGCTACCGGGGACCGTTAAAACACTGTTTAACGCGTTAACCTCCATCGCTTCAACCTATACACATTCCCTCCTTCACCGTTGCGCCTGCGAAACTGCGAGGCTGCGAGGAGCGATGCAGGAAGCAGGAAGCAGGCATCGTTGCAAGAAGCATCCTCCCCGCATCCCGCTCCTCAACCGCTCTTCCCTCCACCGGTTTGCCCTCCCGTTTTTTGTCCTATCTTTAAAACAGAAACACACGTTCATGCAATTCAGGGACATTTTTTCACTTGCTTACAGAACCATCCGGGGCAATCGCCTGCGTACGGGCATTACAGTGGCCATCATCGCATTCGGGATCATGGCGCTGGTCGGGATTATCACGGCCATCACGGCGATGGAACAGAAGTTTACGGAAAGCTTTTCCGCCATGGGCGCGAACGGTTTTACCGTACGGTTCCGTGAAGTGAACAGGAATATGGGGGGGAACAACAATGAAGTGACCAAATCTGAAAAGGGCGCGAAGAAAATTAAGAAGTCGAATGAAGGGAAAATCATCACCCACGACCAGGCCGTTGAATTCAAAAAAAGATACCAGTTCCCCGCAGCAGTGGGCATCTCCATCTCAGGAGGAAATGATGCCATTGTGAGCGCGAACAGCAAGAAAACGAATCCCACAGTAAGATTGTATGGCGGAGACGAGAACTACCTCGAACTGAATGGATACACCGTGAGTACCGGGCGCGGTCTCAACGAACTGGACGTGGAAAGCGGGCGTAATGTTTGTGTGGTGGGTATGGATGTAGTAACCAAACTCTTCGGTAAAAATGCCGGTTCCGCAATTGAAAAAACAGTGCGGGTGAACAATATACCTTACCGCATCATTGGCGTGCTGGATGCCAAAGGATCTACTTTCGGTTTCAGCCGAGACAATATCGTGATCACTTCTTACAACAATATCCGCCGCTTCTTCAGCTCCGGCCGTTCCTATCTGATCGGAGTTAAAGTGCCGGAAGTTAGTCTGGTAGACGAAGCCATGGGCGAAGCTCAGGCTGTATTGCGTCCCATACGCAAACTCGCTACCACGGAAGGCGATAACTTCTACCTCGATAAAAGCGACAGCTTCGCGCAAATGGCCATTCAGAGTACAAGTATGCTCACATTGGCAGCTACTGTAATTGGATTGATTACACTGATTGGCGCAGCCATCGGGTTGATGAACATCATGCTGGTATCCGTGTCTGAAAGAACAAAAGAAGTAGGACTTATCAAGGCCATCGGCGGAAACCAAAGCACGGTGCGGAAGCAGTTCCTGCTGGAAGCGATCATCATCAGCCTGCTGGGCGCGGCATTCGGTATCATACTGGGAATACTGGTAGGTAACCTGTTTTCCATGGTATTGGGTACGGGGTTCGTGGTGCCCTGGATGTGGGTATTCTACGGCGTATTGATTTGCTCTGTTGTTGGACTGGTGGCAGGTTTGTATCCTGCGATGAAGGCGGGACGATTGAACCCTATTGAGGCGCTGCGGTACGAGTAAGCTTCTCCGTTAGTGTATAAATGCTTTTTCAGTCCCTGCTTTTTCTTACAGTACCATGAGGAATACTCATTACGAAATGCCATTCATTTTTTAACAAAACGATTCGCGCTCTTATGTGCTACCTTTCTGAAAGCACACAGTAGTACGACTACTTTATCAATCATGTAGTACTATTTTTAGTTAGCATACATGCAAAATTTCTTGTACTCAAACCTCTCATACCCAAACAACGCTTTGCGTCTTTGCTCCTTTGCGCCCTTTGCGTGAAATCTCTCATCTGCAACACCTTCCCCACACGATAAAATATTTCCTCCCAGGAAACATTCATAATTCCTTAACCTCCCGCATACACTGAGATTAAAAGAGAAATCTACTTTTGATCCACAGTAAATAAAATTTCTCAATAGGAAAATTATACCACATGCGGCAGTTTTCATTTATTCTTCTTTTTATACTGTTTGGCTGGGCCTCCGCCCATGCGCAAACGGGCACCTTATCCGCTAAAGTATATGACCAGCAAGGCCCTCTGCCTTCGGTTTCCATTTCCATTCCCGCGCTGAAAACAGCGGGTGTTGCCACCAATTTACAGGGCGCTTTCAGCATCAACCTTCCTGTTGGCAGCCACAAAGTAGAGATCAGCTATGTAGGTTACATCAAAGCCACTATTGATGTAATGATTGAAGCGGGTAAAACCACTGATGCAGGCACCATCGTATTGCAACCGGAACCTTCCATGAAAGAAGTGCTGGTGCGCAGCACCTATGCACGGGGTGAAATGAGCGCTCTTTCCATGCGGAAGAACGCATTGGCTATTATGGAAGTGGTAAGCGCCGATGGCATCGGTAAACTGCCCGACCGCAACGCGGCGGAAGCCGTTCAGCGGATGCCCGGTATCAGTATTGAAAGAGACCAGGGGGAAGGAAGGTACATCACCGTGCGCGGAACACCTTCGCAATGGAGTTCCACCACCGTAAACGGCGACCGTATTCCCGCCGCCAAAACTTCTGGCGATCTGTTGGGAAACAGGACCGTGCCGCTCGATATCCTTCCATCTGAATTCATTCAGTATATACAAGTACTGAAGGCCATCACACCCGAATACGAAGGGGATGCCATTGGTGGTACCGTGAACTTTGTGACACGTACTTCACCCGAAAAAAGGTTGTTCAGTGTAACCGCGGCCATGCCTTATCACCACAGAGATAAAGAAACGGGTTTCAACGGAACATTGATGTATGGCGACCGCATCCTGAAAAACAAACTCGGTTTTATGTTGCTGGGTACCATCAACAAGCGGCCTTATGATACCGATAGTTATGAAGTGATCTATGGCAACGAATTGCACAACGTGAATACGCTTGACGTGAGAAGTTACGTGGGTAAAAGAACTACTAAAGGCTACAACGCAGCCGTGGATTTTAAACTGACCGATAACATCCAACTGTTTGCCCGTGGGTTTTATACGAGTCTGCTCGACAACGAACGCAACCGCAAAACCATGTTCTTCTTCGAAAAGACTACCCTGAACCAGCAACTCCGCTGGAACGCCGTAGACTACCTTTTCAAGAACTATGGCGGCGAAGCCGGGATGAATGTGAAATTGGGCAAACAACTGAACATGGATGCCAAATTCTCTCTGTTTGAATCCTGGGCCGGATACGATGGTCCTTCCACAGTTGATAAAGACCGCCGCGGTTATTACTACGGCAACTGGTTGCAGACCGGTAAATTCGATAACCTGGTGTCAGTGAACGGCAAAAACTACAAGTTCCTGAAAGGAGATGAACCCAATGCGGAATATGTGGGCGATGCACCCGGAAATATTCAGCCACATTTCGATGAAAGCACGCCGTTCAATCCCGATAATTTCCATTTGGACCGCTACCTGATCAGTATCCGGAATATCAAAGAATCCGATAAAGTGGGCGCCATCAATTTTCAGTATGCGGCCCGCCAAAACCTTACTCTGAAATTCGGTGCAAAATACCGCGATAAGAGCAGCAGTTACGACCGCAGAACAGCCACCTGGCTCTATAAAACCAGTGCGTCGAAAGTGTACCTCAGCACGTATGAAAAAGAAGGATTTCCCCGCGCCGGTAATTACTTCCCGGAGTTAAACAACCCGTACAACCAACTCGCTTTTCCGTATCCGACTTTGCAGTCATTCATCGATCCCACCAATTCCCCTGCATCGATGAGCAATATCACCTATACTATGCAGGATAAAACCAATTCCACCATGGCCACCGCCAACTACGAAGCCAACGAAAAAGTGCTGGCCGCTTATGGAATGGGTGAATACAGGATCAGCGGAAAATCTACTTTGGTGGCAGGTTTAAGATTCGAACAAACAGACGTAACAACATCCAGTTTCCGCTACAATACAGTCTCCAAAGAGATCACACCGGTGGAAGGCGGCAAAAGTTATCCCGCAGTACTTCCCATGTTGCATTATATGCTCAAACCTTCCAAAGCATTCGATCTGCGCGCTGCCATCACCAGAACTTTCGCCAGGGCCGCGTTCAACGAACTCAGCGCCTACGAAAGTGTGAACCCTTCTTCACTGACCATCACACAAGGCAATGCCGAACTGAGGCCTACCTTCTCCTGGAACTATGATGTGATCGGAAGTTATTACATGAACAACACAAGTTATATTTCCGGAGGACTTTTCTACAAAGACCTGAAAGATGTGGTGATCGTGAGCGGAAGCCAGGAAGAAAGAACCATTGATGGCACTTCCGCCCAATACCAGGTATCCAAACCCGTAAATTCGGAAACCGCATTCCTTTATGGACTGGAACTCATCTTCAGCAAAAAATTCACGCAACTCCCCGGTGTATTGGGTGGGCTGGGCCTGAACCTGAATTATACTTATACCAAATCGGAAACATCGCTGCAAGCAAGAGACGGAGAAAAATCCGGATTACTCAACCAATCACCGAACATCTTCAATGCGGCATTGATATACGAACGGAACGGACTCTCCCTTAGACTCGCCGGAAATTACAGACAGGCTTTCCTGGTAGAGATCAGGGACAATAAAATGGCAGATCGTTACCAGGACCAGGATTTCCAACTCGATTTCTCCGTTAACTACAATTTTCCCCGGAACATTACCCTCTTCCTGGAAGCCAATAACCTCACCAACCAACCCCTCCGCTATTACCACGGAACAAAAGGAAGGCCAGAACAAGTGGAATACTACTCTTCCCGCGGAAGGATTGGCATCGGATGGAAACTTTAATCATGCCCACTTTACCCTATCCCAGGTTGTGCCCGTAAAAAAGGCGCAACCTTTCATTCTTTAAACCGCTTATCATTGAAGTATATGGTTTCACGCAAACATTTTCTCCGCGCCATCAGTTTTCTTTCTGTAGGTTCTCTGCTCCCCGAATGGATGAACGCAAATAACCATTTCTTACACGGCATCGCTTCCGGAGATCCGCTTCAAAACAAGATCATTTTATGGACACGCATCTCTTACGCCAGTATTTACGACGCACGCGTGGAGTGGGAAATAGCGGAGAACAATACCTTTACGAAAGGCGTAAAAAAAGGAATACGCACGGTTTCTGCCGCACAGGATTTCACCGTTAAAATTGATGTGGATGCACTAAAACCGGGAACAGAATATTATTACCGTTTCCGCTACAATGAAGTGTATTCTCCGGTTGGCACCACCCGCACGCTGCCTGCATCGTTGGGCGACAAAGCTTTTGAACTCGCGGTGGTAGCCTGTAACAACTGGGAGGATGGTTATTTTAATGCTTTCCGCTTCCTCGCACAGAAAGAAACCGTGGACCTGGTATTGCACCTCGGCGATTATATTTACGAATACGGAACCGGTGAATATGGCAACCCCGCATCGGGTAGAACCAATATGCCCCTGCACGAGATACTTACACTTTCCGATTACCGCCAGCGTTACGCGCATTACCGCACAGATGCCGATCTTCAACGGCTCCACCAACTGAAGCCCATGATCGCAGTATGGGACGATCATGAACTGGCCAACGATGCCTATGTAGATGGCGCGAAAAACAACCAGCCCGGAGAAGCGGTATGGAGCGATAGAAAAGCCGCCGCTATTAAAGCCTATTTTGAATGGATGCCCGTAAGAGCCTCGTCTCCGAAAGAGTTAGCCCGGAATATTACGATAGGAAAAGACATCAGTTTATTGCTGATGGACCAGCGCCTGACCGGCAGAACCATTCAAAAACCAACAGATGCACCAGATTTCCATGATGTAAACAGAAGTTTGCTCGGAAAAGAACAACTGAACTGGCTATTGAGAGAAATAACTTACAACGATACAGCCTGGCAACTGATCGCCAGTCAGGTGATGTTTACCGGCTACAAAGTGAAAGAGGGTTTTACCGCACCCAAATACAACGACTGGTGGCTGGGTTATCCGATGGAACGCAATGCAGTGGTGGAATTGCTGAACGCGCATAAAAAGAAGAATACCATTTTTCTGACAGGCGATCACCACCAGTCGTTCGCACTGGCACTGCATCCCGATCCCTCTTTTCAATACCATACTCCTGCCACGGAAATCCCATTGGCATGGGAATTCCTTACACCGAGTATTACATCAAGAAACATGGACCGGGCTACCGCTGATGAAGTGCAAAAACGCGAAACAATGTTGCGGGAGCCATCCGTTAATCCGCATCTTGTATTTGCGGATATAAGCAAACACGGGTATTACATTGCAACGATCACTCCTTCGCAAATGGAGATAGATTATTATTTCGTTTCAACCATCCTTAAACAGGAGGCGGAAGAATACTGTGCCACCTCGTTCCGGATCGATAAAAAGGATTTCAGTTTGAAACGGAAAGATCAGGACTTCGCATCCGTAAAAAAATAGAACACCAGGAGCGAAACGGTTTGCTTCGACTTGTTCACCGGTACGTGCGCAATATTGCCATCGAAGAACAACGCATCACCTTCCGATAGGTTGAAAGTTTTGTCTTCCAGTTCATACTGAACTTTGCCGTTCAGGATGTAGATGAATTCGAAGGCAGCCGTGGTTACCTGCGCACGATGACTGCCGGGTTTCAATTGCAGCAACGAGACCTGAAAAGCGCCGCCGTCCATACTGTGTTCCAGGATGGAGAAATAAGCGAACCCTTTTGCGCCTTCCTCTTTTTCATAAGGCGTGAACTGTTCCTTCGGAATAAAATAATAGCCCGGGAACTTGTTGTCGGTATTGAGTTGGGAGAAAAAGACCTCGGGAGAAACCCCCAGCTTCTGGATGATGGTGAACAGGGTAGGAATGGTGGGGATCATCCGCCCGTTTTCGATCTTGGAAAGCATGGCAGAACCGATGCCCGTTATAGCAGAAAGATCCAGCAGTTTCAGGTCCTTTTCTTTCCTGTACTTCCGGATGATGCCGCCGATCTTAAAATACGCGAGCTGCTCTTTTTCAATGGATTCGTTCTGCATAATGCGCTAAAATTACGGTTAGTTTTATTTCCTGAAAAGAAATTCATTCCCGTTCAAGGCTTCCCATTCTCATCTTAACAATAAGGTAATGCGCTGGCTTGTCTGTTTCCTTAAAAGAAAATTACTTTCGTAAAAAGAAATTATATTTCCGGAGATGCAAATAGAATCGGCAGCAGAAAGAAGCATTAAGAACGGCAGATGGGTGGTATTCAACGGACCGGGTACACCCTTTGAAATGAACCATTCCTCCATAAGGCCGCTCCTGCCCGGAGAAGTATTGGTGCGCAACCTGTACACCACTATTTGTGGCAGTGATCTCCATACTTTTTGCGGGGTAAGAAAAGAAGCTTGTCCAACAGTGCTGGGCCACGAGATCGTGGGTGAGGTTATCGAAATACATCCTACCCATACCGGGTTCGACCACAAAGGAAAGAACCTGAATACCGGCGACCTGGTAACCTGGTCGGTCTTCTCCAGCAATCCGCAATCGCCCAATGCATTGGAAGGGATTCCCCAAAAAGGAGACGATCTCTTTAAATATGGGCATGCAAAAGCAGAAGACAACGAAGTATTCCACGGTGGGCTGGCGGAATATTGTATCCTGAAACCCAATACAGCAATACTAAAAATTCCGCAGGACATGCCCTTGCCCATTGCGGCCACCCTCAATTGTGCCATCGCCACTGTGGCCGGATCGCTGCGACTGGCTGGCGACCTGAAAGATAAGAACGTACTTATCACAGGTATGGGGTTGTTGGGGATCGCCTGCGCCGCCATGTGCCGCGATGCAGGCGCAGAATGGATAGGAGCGGCAGATATCGCCGATAAAAGACTGGAAGAAGCGCTGGGCTTCGGTGCCGATGAAACCATGAACCTGAACGGGAACAACCAGCACCTCGTGGAAAAAATGACAGGTAAATTTCCCCGCAAAGGCATTGACGTGGTATTCGATATGAGCGGATCGCCCGATGCCATGGAGTTCGGACTCGATTGCCTCGCCATCGGTGGAAGGGCTATATGGGTGGGCGCTGTTTTCAATAACCGAAAATTGCAGGTGGACGCGGAAAAGCTGATCAGGAACCTGCTTACCATCAAAGGACTACACAATTACAATTACGAAGATTTTAAATACGCCGTGGACTTCATGAAGCGGAACTGGAAGAAGTATCCTTTCGGAAACGTGGTGGAGAAAGAGTTTCCATTGGAGCAAACACAAGAGGCATTCGAATATGCCCTGCAACACAAACCGCTCCGCGTGGGCATAAAATTATAATCTTGGAAAAAATACAGGCTCCCGGAAACTTCCGAAAAATGCAGTGGCGGATGCTGCTGATCACTATGTGTTGCTACCTGTTTTTTTATACCGGTCGCCACAATTTCGGCTGGGCGGCGAAAGCTATGGCAGAAGAACTGCATGTATCGTATGAACGGATCGGGTGGATCAGTTTTTCCATGTTGTTGGGTTACGCGCTGGGCCAGTTGATCAACGGGAACCTGGCGGATAAATATTCTCCCCGTTTCATGATCCCGATAGGAGGGATGCTGTCAGTGGCCACGAACTTCGCGATCAGCTTTTCTTCCTCTTTTGAAGTGATTCTGGTGTTGTGGACGCTGAATGGATATTTCCAGTCGATGGCATGGGCCCCGGGTAGTAAACTCATCTCTAACTGGTGGGGGAAAAACGAGCACGGGATGGCGTTCGGATTTTATACAATGGCGGCAGGAAGTTCTTCTGTGGTCACATATTTTCTTTCCATTCTCCTGGTGCAACAGGAGCAGCAATGGCAATTGCTTTTCAGGATTCCAGTGCTTTTTCTACTTGCAGCGCTGGTGCTCTTTTACCTGATCGCTCGAGGTAAACCTTCCGAGATGGGCTTCCCTGATATTGTAGCAAAACCCGGACAGCAGGAATCGGATTGGAAGCAGCGTTACAAAGCCGTGTTCAACAACTGGCGCTTCCTTGTTGCCTGCCTGGGGATCGGTTTCCAGAGTATGGCCCGCTACGGATTAATATTCTGGGTGCCGGTATATTTTCTGGGCGGCAGTTACAAATCGGATCCGCAGCAGCTATGGATCAGTTTGTTGTTGCCCGTGGGCATGGCGGTGGGCGCTTTCTCGTTCGGACATATTTCTGATAAGCTTTTTATGGGGAACCGTCCTGCATCTATTGCCACGGGCATGAGCATCTGCGCGGCGGTGGCCCTGCTCATTTTTCTGCTTCCCGTTCAGCATGGAATAATAGCGGGCTTTCTGATGTTCCTGGCCGGTTTCTTTGTGTATGGTCCGCAGGCCAATTTCTGGCCTTTGTGTCCGGAGTTGCTGGGAGAACAGTTTGTAGGCACGGGCGTGGGCATCATGAACATGAGTGCTTACATTTTTGCGGCGCTGGGAGAACCCCTGATGGGAAAAGTAATTGATGTGTGGGGCGATACCTCCATGATATTTGTGGCCGTGGCTGTGATCGCACTCCTCAGTTCCATTACCATTCTTTTTGTTCAACCTTCAAAAAAAAGCGTACAATATGTTGCCAGTTAAACTAGTAGTATGTGATATGGCCGGTACCACGGTGCAGGATAACCGGGAAGTGGAAGCGGTATTTTTTGAGGCTATCCATCAAACCGGGTTGCAGGTACTGCCCCATGAAGTAAATGCCATGATGGGTTGGTCGAAGATAAAAGTATTTGAAGCGCTTTGGGAAAAGCAGATCGGAAAAGAAGATGCAAAGTATCGGGAGTATGTACAGCTGTCTTATCGTTTGTTTACACAACTTCTTGAACAGCATTACCGGAATATGCCCGTTGCACCAACAGAAGGGGCTTTGGAGCTGTTTCGTTTTTGCAGAACGCAAAATATTAAAGTGGCGCTCACCACCGGGTTCTACCGCGAAGTAACAGATATCATCCTTTCGAGACTGGGCTGGAATATTGGACTGAATGAAGATTACGTTGCTGAAAATGATTCCGCCGTTATCGACTGCTCCATAGCCAGTTCGGATGTAACTGATGGCCGTCCCGCACCGGATATGATCTTTCTCGCCATGAAAAAACTCGGCATTACATCTTCCGAAGAAGTGGTGAACATTGGCGATACGCCTTCCGACCTGGAATCCGGGAACCGCGCCGGCGTAAAGCTTTCACTCGGTGTGTCGAATGGCACACATACTTATGATGAATTGATAGCGCTTCCAAACAATGGCATCCTTCCCACCGTGGGACATCTGATCGGGGTGTTGAAAGGAGCGGAGGCAGGCGCACTTTAGTTCCCGCTTAAACAACAAATCAAATAAAGGTTATGAAGACAAAACTTCTTTCTGTTTTGGCTATGGCCACTGTATTGGGTGTACTTTCCTGCAAAAAAGTGCAGGTGGAAAGCGAGCCTTCCTCTTCCGCGGGTGAACGCGAAGAGCCTAATCTTGTTATACCTTCCGCTGCTTATCCCGATGAGCAGAAAAAAGAGCACATGGCGCAAAGGGTTTCTTCTACGATTACTTTAGGAACCACCTCCGTTAAAGTGTATTCCTATGATCCCGAGGGAACAGCGGAGGATCATGTTACCTTTAAATATGCTGATCTGCTGAACCGCGCCGCCAGTTACAAGGTGGAAAATCCTTCGGAAACCGTGGAAGTAAAATTCTCCATGTATAAATTTGAAAAGGATGTGTATGTGGGATTCAATCCTTCCGCTACCGCCACTTATGGTTTCGTGAAGAACACTGATTTTGCCGGAGATGATTCTGAAAAACTCATCTGGTCTGTGATCAAGGCCGCGAAGAACAAAGTGCATGTAAAACTTGTTTTTCACAACCCCACTTCCGATAACATCAGTGCTTATATCGATGATTACCTGAACGATTATTGTTATGGTTCCACTACCGAAAGGGTAAGCGATTATCTCCAATACCACCGCGTGGTGAACTGGGAAGCGCCTTTGTCGGGCCAGGATACACTGGTGCAGCAACACAACAAATTCATGCTCGTCAACAAGTATGCGTCCTACACCAATGCATTGTATGTGACCACCAATAACATCGACCTGCATACTTCTTCGGGTCGGCCCATTACTACCAAAGACTGGACGCAGAGCGGAACACTGGTTTGGAACAATGCCGGGCTTTATCAGGCATACAGTCGTTATTTCGATAAAGTGTTCGATAACTACGATGACGTGCAGGACTTCTGGGACGCGGTAAGAACGGGTG
The DNA here is from genome assembly GCA_946481605.1 of uncultured Flavihumibacter sp. The sequence continues at coordinate 14,007 of CAMLPA010000003.1, forward strand.
GTACTTACAACCACGCCAATGGCAACCTTAATTATTCAGATGGCGTATTCAGTGCGTATTTCTACCCCATTCCGCTTACTTCCACAAACGGGAATATGAACGACAGTACGCACAATGGCTGGGTGCCAGAATTTAATCCGGTGGCAGCCATCACTAACGAAATGATCCTCGCCACAGGGCAGGCGCGGTATGTGAAAATGAATATGTATAACCTGAAAACGTCCGATCCTTTTGGCGATTACCTCATTAACCGGCTGCAGGCTTTAAAGAACAGCGGATCGAATACCGATATCAAGTGCCATATCCATTTAGATACTTATGATCCGGATGGCAGTGACCTGACCGCTGCATTCTCTTTCGCCGATAGTTTTGTGTATGGTGTGTCCACGCATTGCAAGAACTATACGTATGCGTTCAGCACGGGCGGGACTTTAAAATATTATGCTATTACCGGAAGTACGAATGCGAAGAAGTCGGAATACTGTTTCAAAGCCAACAACGACTTGGTGATCAAAGAGACTTCGAGTAGCCATCCGGTTTATGATGAGTTTAAGGCTGTTTTTGAAGATGCCGGAAACTAAGCTTTCCCATAAATCAATAAAAAATGCCCTTCATTACGAAGGGCATTTTTTATTGTATCAAAGTCGTCGTTGTGTTATTTAGGATCCAGAATCTCGTTGATCCTGTCCACCACATCTTCGAGGTGGTAGCGGCTCATCCTGTCGGTTGTAACAGGGATGGCTGCTTTTACTTCGGAACGCAGTACTTTCAGTGATCCTTTCGCTACGGAGATGGCGTCGCTTTTATCAGCGGCTGAATTACCACCACCCTGCATCATGCCCAGCATTGGGTTGCCGGCATTAGCGGGCGCGGCCGGAGGTGCGATAAGGCCCTTCATCTTGGCGATATAAGTTTTCTGAAGCATTCTGCGGTACACATCAATTGGTTGACGGGTAGTGAGTTCGCTCCAGATACCTGATTTCAGGTCGGCCAGCATTTCGGTAACCGTATAAGCGTTGGCTCCGATGGCAGCTTCCGCAGCAATCAGCTTGTTCATGGTGAACATACTGAGCAGGCGGCTCAATACGGCATCCTGACGGGCGTTGATGATGTTCAGCGCGTTGTCTCCGGTTTTGGCGAAGATGTCCTGGTTAATGAGCCAGGTAGGCGTGGTGAACAGTTGCTTTTTCAGGAAGTCCATGGCTTCTTTTTGGGTAGCTTTCGGAACGTATTCATAGATCACACCACCTTGCTCTACCATTTTAGGCGTTTCCATGATGCCACCGATGTTCTTGGCAACGTGGCCCATATAACGGCCGTACTGACCTACGATTTCTCCATACATGCTTTTCAGGTTCACATAACCTTCATTTTCTTCAAACGTCCATTTGGGAAGATTAGGGAGAATGCGTTGAAGGTTTTTGATACCATAGGCGCTGGCCTTCATGGCATTGTCGCCCAGGTCTTCGTTCTGGGAACGGGGGTCGTCGCCGTTGGTTTCTGTACCGAACCACAACCGCTTGTTCTTCATCTTTTCAGCGGTCAGTTTGCTCAGCATTTTGGTTTCTTCGTCCAGGGATTTATCGGTCCATTTGTAGCCCCATTCGATGGCCCAGATGTCGTAGTCACCGATGCGTGGGAACATACCTGCGTCACCGATTTTATCTTCAGGCTGCGCCACGTAGTTGAAACGGGCATAGTCCATAATGGAAGGCGTGTGGCCGTTTTCTTCCACGAATTTTTTGTCGCGGAGTTTTTCTACCGGAACAGTAGAGCTGGAGCCGAAGTTGTGGCGGAGTCCCAGCGTATGTCCTACCTCGTGAGAGGATACAAAACGGATGAGTTGTCCCATCAGTTCGTCGTCGAATTTCATCATACGGGCGCGTGGATCCACGGCCGCAGCCTGTACCAGGTACCAGTTGCGCAACAGTTGCATTACGTTGTGGTACCAGTTTACGTGGCTCTCCAGGATTTCTCCGGAACGGGGATCCGCGGTGCTTGGACCGCTGGCGTTGGGAACGGAAGATGGCTTGTACACGATAGCGGAGTGGCGTGCATCATCAAGACTCCACTGGGGATCATCGGTTGATTTAGGCGCTACTTTGGCCACCACGGCATTTTTAAAACCTGCTTTTTCAAAAGCTTTCTGCCAGTCGTTCACACCCTGAATCAGGTAAGGCACCCATTTTGCGGGTGTAGCTGGATCGATGTAGAATACAATAGGCTTCTGTGGTTCAACCAGTTCACCTCTTTTGTATTTTTCAACATCTTCAGGTTTGGGTTCCAGTCTCCAGCGCTTGGTGAGTATCAGTTGTTTCACACCCTGTGGATTCGCGTCGAAGTCGGTGTAACCAACTGCGAAGTAACCCACGCGCGGGTCGAAGTAGCGGGGCTTCATGGGTACTTTGGGAAGGATTACCATAGAGGTATTCAGTTCCAAAGTGGTAGTACCGCCTGAAGGAGCGCCGCCGCCCATCATACCGCCCTGTGGACTTCCACCTGAACGGCCATAAGTTTTAACGGCTTTGATCTCCGTATTGATGGGGAAAGATTTGATGCCGGTGATGTAAGATTTATCACCCTGGAAACCACCAATTCTCCAGCCTTGTTTCGACCTGCTGTCGAAATGAAGGATGTCGTTGTCGCCGCTGATGTAATCAGTCATGTCGATCACAACATTGTTGGAATCGGACCTGTCCACTTTGATGTCGAATGCGGCTGCGATGGGCTGCATATTCGAGCGGGTTACCGCCTGGTACATGGGTTGGGTGGAGTCCTTGGATACTTCAGAGAAAGAGCGGTTGATGAGGAATACTTTGTTGTTGGGACCTCTTTCGAAGGAGATCACATTGGAGTTTACATCATCCCCTGCGTAACCAGACATGCTTTGCGGGCTTCTCAGGTCGGCGCCGGAGCGGGAAACGCGCGTCATCACGAGAATGTCTCTTCCGAAAACGGAATCAGCGATCTCGAAGAAATAGCGGTCTTCCACTTTGTGCACTTTAAAAAGACCATCGGTGGTTTGTGCCTTTGAAGTGATCACGTCTTTGTAGCCTTTAGGGCCGGGTTTCGGGGCCGCTGCGGTGGGATTGGGGTTCCCGCCGGTAGGCGCGGTGCCGGTAAGGGGGCGGTTGCCGGTAGGGCGTTGTTGTGCCAGAACGGCTGTTCCGGAGGCAAGCAGCACGCCGGTGTAAAGCCATTTTTTAAGGCCGAAGGTGTTTGTCATTGGTTGAAACTGATTTTTAAGGCGGCAATTTAACGAAAAGGTAATCAGGTTGATAAATGTTGCAACATCTTATTTATGAGTGGGAAAATGAAGGGTTAATTGGCGGTGTAATCAGGGGAAATGCAGGAATACAGCGGGTTTTGGGCGAAAATTGGGAAATATATCAGCAAAAAAACGCTTATGTACGCATGTGGAAAAATCAGTAACTTGTGCGTCCGGGAAAATTTTTTATTCCATCGTGTTGCCGATAGAATTAGATTTTTCCTTAGAATTGTGCACTCAAAAAGACGAAAGTTCTTACTTCTTTAGATTGTAAAAAATTAAAAAAAACACTAAAACAAAAGAACATGGCTGAAACAAAACCGACTGCGACTGCAACAGTGAAAAGTGCAACGTCAGTTCAACCAAAGAAGTCCGGCAATGCGATTTCCTTTCTTGCGCCGGTAATTTGTATCCTCGCTGGTTATTTGATCTGGCGTTTCATTCTGGGGGATGCGGCTTATTTTAAAGTGCCTGATGCATCCGGTGGATTCTGGCCCTCGCACAAAGGTCCGTTAGACGGGTTACACGGTATTTATGAAGGAGGAATTATCGTTCCTATACTGATCGGGCTGTTCCTGATGGTTATTACGTTCTCTATTGAAAGAGGGATCACTATTGGAAAAGCTACCGGTAAAGGTTCTATCTCTGAATTCGTTCGTAAAGTACAATATCACCTGGCCAACAAAAATGTAGATGCTGCACTGGCTGAGTGCGACAAACAACAAGGTTCCGTTGCCAACGTGATGAAAGCTGGTTTGCGCCGCTACAAGGAAATGATCACCGACACTGAACTTTCTACTGATCAGAAAGTGATTGCTATCCAGAAAGAAGTAGAAGAAGCTACCGCGCTTGAACTGCCAATGCTGGAAAAGAACCTCGTATTCCTCTCCACCATTACTTCCGCTGCAACCCTGATCGCCCTGCTCGGAACGGTAATGGGTATGATTAAATCTTTCGCATCGCTCGGTGAAGGTGGCGCAGGCGCCGCTTCTGAACTGGCCGTAGGTATCTCCGAAGCCCTGTACAATACAGCCCTCGGTATCGGTACTTCCGCCGTTTCACTGATCATGTACAACATTTTCACTACCAGGATCGACGGAATCACTTACGGTATCGATGAATCAGGTTTCACCCTGACCCAGAGTTTTGCTTCCCTGTACAAATAATTTCAACATTATTTGCGCAAGGCGTATGGAATTCTATTCCGTATGAATCTCAATATCATCAACGAACAGCAAAAACGCAACGATGCCTAAATTAAAAACAGCGAGAAAAAGCACCTGGGTGGACATGACGGCGTTCGTGGACGTGGCCTTCCTCATCCTCTCGTTCTTCATGCTGGCTACCAAGTTCAAGCCTGATGAACCCGTGGAAATCACCACACCAAGTTCCGTTTCGGCCAAACAGCTTCCTGAAAAGGATGCGATGCTGATCTCGATAGATAAAGATGGTCGCGTTTTCTTCGCGGTGGATAACCCCGATATGCGCGAACAGATCATCACCAACCTGAACAATACCAGAAACCTGGGGCTTACGCCTAAGCACATCGCAGCGTATAAAAATGCGCCAAGTGTAGGGGTTCCATTCAACCAACTGAGCCAGTTGCTGAACCTTACCGCAGAGCAGCAGATCAAGGCCAACCAGTCGGGTATTCCGGTAGACAGTACCGGTGGTGAACTGGCTTTCTGGATCAGAGACGCGATCTCCGTGTACGCGGGCCGCACCCTGAACTTTCTGATCAAAGCCGATAATTCAACCAAATATCCCTCTTTCAAAGGTGTGGTGAATGCGTTGAAGGTGAACGATCAGAACAAATTCCTGCTGATCACTTCCGGAGAAGATGCCCCTGTAGGTTCCGATCTGGAAAGAAAAAGAATCCAGGATTCCAGGAAGAAGAAGTAATACATTCTTAACTTAAAAAAGTACGATCATGGCAGATATGGATGTGTCGGACAAGGGTGGCCATAAGAAAGGCCCCGGGGTCAAGAAGTCCAAAAAGAAGAGTGCGAGAGTGGATCTTACCGCGATGGTGGATCTCGGATTCCTGCTGATCACGTTCTTTATCTTTACCACTACCATGGCGCAGCCCACAGCGATGGACCTGCTGATGCCAAAGGATACGCCGGATAAAGAAAAGCAACAAAAGATCAAGGCTTCCGGAGCGCTTACCCTCATGCTCGGCAAACAGGATGTGATTTATTACTACGAAGGAGACGATCCTTCCAAACTGATGCCAACGAGCTACAAGGATATACGTGATATCATCATCAAAAAGAAAAAGACCACGAATCCCGACGATTTCATGGTGGTAATTAAACCAACAGAAGACGCTACGTATAAAAATACCGTAGATATGCTGGATGAAATGACCATCAACGTCGTTGAGAGATACGCGCTGGTTGATATCAGGCCCGATGAGCTCAATTTTGTGAAACTCACCGAAGCCGCGAATGGTATTCAGTAAAACCTATTAAATCAATACGCATGGAAGCAAATAAGATACTAAGTGCCGATATTCTTGACATCGTTTTCGATGGCAGGAATAAGAATTACGGCGCTTACGAATTGCGGAAGCAATACAATAAGCGGCTCACCATCGCCCTTATTATTACCGCTTCCCTGGCTGCGCTTATCCTCCTGCTTACGGTCATTTCTTCCCTCAGTAAAGATGAGAAAGTAGAAGAAGTTAAGATCGATGAAGTGGAACTGACCGAGGTGAAAGAGCAACCCAAGGAAGAACCGCCGCCACCGCCTCCGCCACCACCGCCACAGGCAGAACCACCCAAAGTGGAGATGAAGCAGTTCACTCCTCCCGTGGTAGTAAAGGACGAAGAGGTGCGTGAAGACGAAAAACCTCCGAAAGTGGAAGAACTGACCGATACAAAGATCAGTACCATCAACCAGGAAGGTATTAAAGACGAAGGTATTGTTGCACCTCCTGCCGGCGACGGTGGTAAAGGTGTGGTGGTAGGTCCCACGAAAGTAGAGGACGACCTGGACAAGGTTTTCCAGAAAGTGGAGATCGAATCCAAATACCCCGGTGGTCCCAGCGCATGGGCACGTTACCTGAACAGGAGTCTCCGTTATCCCGACCGTGCCGTTGAAGACGGAGTTCAGGGTACGGTAGTGATTCAGTTCATCGTAGACCGTGAAGGCCTGGTGAGTGAGGTTACCGCACTCAACGACCCAGGGGGTGGACTGGCCGAAGAAGCCATCCGCATCATCAAGAAGAGCGGTAAATGGGATCCTGCCATCCAAAACGGACGTAAGGTGAAATCCTACAAAAAGCAACCGATCACTTTCCGTTTGGAAGAAGGATAGTGGTATGAAAGCTAAGTATACTGATCCCCCGTTTTTAACGGGGGATTTTTTTTGCCCTTCGGTGCCACCGATTCCCAACTTATCTTTGCCCCATGAACAAACTTTCCGGCTGGAACGACACCATCGTAGCATTATCCACCCCCCAGGGCATTGGGGCCATAGGCGTGATCCGGTTAAGCGGGGCACAGGCCTGGACAATCGCAAACCGGTTGTTCCCTTCCAAAGATATCCTGCAGCAGGCCACGCATACCCTGCACGTGGGATTCCTGAAGCACAACGACCAGGTGCTGGATGAAGCTGTGGTGGCCCTTTTCAAAGGCCCGCGTTCCTATACCGGCGAGGATGTGGTGGAACTGTCCTGCCATGGTTCCCCCTATATCCTCGAGCAGGTAATCAACGCCTGCGTTACCGAAGGCGCCCGGATGGCCAAACCCGGAGAGTTCACCCAACGCGCCTTCCTGAATGGTAAACTGGACCTCACCCAGGCCGAAGCCGTAGCCGACCTGATCGCCAGTAACTCCGCCGCCGCGCACCATACCGCCCTTCACAATATCAGGGGTGGTTTCTCCGCCGTATTGAAGGACCTCCGCGATGAACTCATCCAATTCTCCGCGCTCATCGAACTGGAGCTGGACTTCTCCCAGGAAGATGTGGAGTTCGCCGACAGAACCAGGTTATACGAACTGATCACCCACGCGCAAGCTGTTACGGGGCAACTGATTCAATCTTTCCGGCTCGGTAATGTGATTAAGAATGGTATCCAGGTGGCCATCATCGGGAAACCGAATGCCGGGAAATCGACCTTGCTGAACGCACTGCTGAATGAAAACCGCGCCATCGTAAGCGACATCGCCGGTACCACCAGGGATACGATTGAAGAAGTGCTGAATATAGAAGGCGTGCTTTTCCGGCTCATTGATACCGCCGGTATCCGCGACCATACCGCCGATGCAATTGAAATGATCGGCGTGGAAAAAAGCCGGGAGAAAATGCGCTCCGCCGATCTTGTGTTGTATTTGTTCGATGTAAATGATACGGCGGAAGAAGTGTTGTCTGCGGTAAAAGAGATTGAAGTTGCGGGAACACCTTACGTGTTGTTGGGGAATAAAGCCGATACGCTTTCAGAAGCGTTACTGAAAGAGAAATTCTCTTCTCTGGATGTGCTTTTCCTGTCCGCGAAACATGTGTTGAATATAGAAGCACTTAAAAAGCGGTTGATCGATGCCGTTATTTCCGGCGATCTCAGTTCAGAAGATACCATTGTGACCAATGCACGCCACTACCAGGCTTTGCAACAGGTGGCGGCGGCATTGAGCGATACGAAAAACGGTATGGATAATGGGTTACCCGGGGATTTACTGGCGCTGGACATACGAAGGTGTTTGCACTTCATAGGAGAGATTACCGGGGAGATTAATACGGAGGATAAGCTGGATTATATATTCAGTAAGTTTTGTATTGGGAAGTAACTATCTTTCCTTTGGCGACTAAATGCTTGTTTTCAAAGGGTTTAGCGGTTTTGTCCTTCTTTTATTTGTTGCCAAACTACTCTTTTTTGCTTATATCTGTTGCCAGATTGTTGCCATGAAAAGTTGACATTGTTGTTGGGCGACAAGTTGGAAAGAAAATGTCACACCTAGACACACTCTGGCACTGTAAGGCACTAACGGACAAATACAGGTACATGGCAAGCAACATAGAAATAACCCCAAAATGCCTTTACTGCGGTAAGGAGGATACGGTCAAAACGCTAACCACAATGTGTTGCGGCCACACCTGCAACAGTCGCCACTACAAGCAACTGAAACGGGAAGAAAAGTTGAATAGCTTTAAAGAAGCTCAGGCAAAGCCCGAGCAACAGCTGCAACAATCATCACACGAAAGGCAATTGATAATCTCTATATCTGGCCATCATGAACATCGAAAAGAAATGGAGTTTGCCGGTGCAGAACTGGGGAATAATATTCCACCAATTTTTAACGATCTTTGAAAATCGATGCCGAATCTAATGAGGAGGAAAACTCCACTTACACAAAGTTTTTTAAAACTCTCTCTCAACCATCACAAACAGGCGTTTGGGATTGATAGCTTTCCTTATTCCCATGATCCTGTCCGCTTTGCGGATAATGGAACATGGTGATTTGCCGGAACGCATCATTTGTGAGGAAAGAAACTTTCAAACTACAAATTCCTGAAAGGAATCACAAACACCTTTGAAAACAGATAAAAGCCTTCGTGAGTAAATCCTGAAACCCAAAATCCCACCAGAATCAAACAGAAGAAAAAAGAGAAAGTATTTGCGAAAGGTAGTAGTTTTCACTACCTTTCGCAAAAAAATACTCTTTTGGAAGATTCAAGGCAATTTAAGAATGCAGAAGATTGGGTAAACCAACTGCTGGCTAATGGGAAATTTGCATTTGCCCTGCACCAGTTCCGTGCCGATTTCCCTGAGCAGTCAGACACCGCTAATAAGTTTGCCTTGAAAAGGCTGGTAGATAAAGAGCTGATTATTTCCATCCACAAAGGCTACTACCTCATTATTCCCCCTCAATACAGGTCAAAAGGTATACTACCCCCCACTTTGTTTTTAGATGCCTTTATGAAGGAATTGGACCGCCCTTATTACCTGGCATTATTAAACGCAGCTGCCTATCATGGAGCATCGCATCAGCAACCACAGGAGTTCTTCGTGGTCACTGGGCTTCCTGTGGTGCGGCCTATGCAGAAAAAGGGGCTGAAAATAAACTACATCAGCAAAAAGAAAATCCCGGAACCGCTATTAGACACCCGAAAAACAGAAACAGGATATTTAAAAATATCTAATCCGGCTCTTACAGCAACCGACCTGATACAATACGCTAAGCGGGTAGGCGGAATTAACAGAGTAGCTACTGTTTTGTCAGAGTTGGCCGAAAGTATTCAACCCGATGCTTTCAACAGCAACTTGTTGCAGCATGTTCCTGTAACCGCCTTGCAGCGTTTGGGCTATCTGCTTGATATAATATTTGACAATCAGCCGCTGGCCAATGCCTTATACATGGCCTTGCAAAACAACAATGCTCCTTTGTTTAGGATACCATTGAAAGCCTCAGCTTCGGCAAAGGGGTTTGCATCAGACGAAAGATGGAAAGTAATCGTAAACACAGAAATAGAACTTGACGAATGATACCACAGGCATACATAACAGAATGGGCCAATCAGGTGCCCTGGCAAACCAACGAACAGGTAGAACAAGACCTGGTGATTTGCCGTGCCTTGGTAGCCATTTTTTCCGATGAGTTTCTGGCCAAAAGCCTTGCATTCAGGGGCGGCACAGCTTTACATAAATTGTATTTAAGCCCCCAACCCCGTTATTCTGAGGATATTGATTTAGTGCAGATCACAGCAGAACCATTTGGTCCTGTAGTGGATAGGTTAAGAGAAAGGCTGGCTTTTTTGGGTGACCCTGCCCGCAAGCAAAAGGAAAATAATTTTACCCTGCATTACCGCTTTGAATCAGAATTTCCGCCCGTGCAAAACCTCCGCCTGAAAGTAGAAACCAATTGCCGGGAGCATTTCACAGTATTGGGCTATCAGCAATTTCCTTTTGAAGTGAAATCTTCATGGTTCACCGGATCTTGCAGTATTACCACTTACCTGGTGGAAGAACTGTTAGGCACAAAGCTGAGGGCATTATACCAACGCAGAAAAGGCCGTGATTTATACGATATGTACAAGGCGCTGGTACAAGTACCCGACATCAACAAAGAAGCCTTGCTGCAATGCTATCATGCCTACATGGATTTTGTAGTGGATGAACCTCCTACACAAAAAGTATATCTGCAAAATATGGAAGCCAAAATGCAGGACGATGAATTTATAGGCGACATAACAGCCCTGATACGACCAACAGAAAAGTACGATCAGCTAACTGCTTTTGAATTGGTAAGGGCGCAATTGCTAGAGAAAATGGAGGAAACTAAACAAAGGCATAACGAAAGTAAACAAATAAAAAAATAAACCGAGTGATAACAAAACTAGCTTTAGGCAGTACCCTGTTCGGAATGGCCGATATATTGAGAGATAAGGTCGAGGACTATAAAGCCTATATCCTTTCTCTTTTATTCTTTAAACGCCTTTCCGATAACTACGAATGGGAAAATAAAAATGCCATCGCTGAATTTGAGAAGGAACACGACAGGCTACCGACTGTAAGAGAAGAAGCGGTTATTTATAAGAAAAAACACGACTTCAAAATACCGGAAGGTTGCTTTTGGAAAGATGTGAGGGAAGCAACAATTGATAAGAAGAACGAAGCTCTCCACAAAGCTGTGAATGGTATTGCCGAGGCCAATATTGATAAGGACGGCAAATTTTTCCTGAAAGGAGTTATCAATACCGTTCGATGGAATGAACCGGCACCTGATGGTTCAGGTGGTAAAAAACTAAGTCCCGAAGTGCTTTCGCTTTTGGTAAGCTACCTCGATGCGGTTGACCTCAGTAATAAGAATGCAAGTGTTGATGTATTGGGCGATGCTTATGAATACTTGATTAAGCGTTTTGCTGATGAAAATAAAGGTGGCACAACTGCCGGCCAGTTTTATACGCCAACCGAAGTTCGTGACCTGATTGTTCGTTATCTCAAGCCGCAAACAGGCAATACTGTTTATGATCCCACTTGTGGTTCTGGTGGTTTCCTGATTGATGCTGCTAAGTACTGCAAAATCAACTACGGCAATCAAAAGGCTATTCGTTTGTTTGGCCAGGAAGATGTGTGGAATACCTGGGCGATTGCCAACATCAATATGATATTGCACGGTTTGGATGCCAAAATTGAAAAAGGCGATACCATCCTCGACCCCAAGTTTAAGGAGGAGGACAATGAATTGGAGATAAAAAAGTTTGACCTCGTAATGGCTAATTTCCCCTTCTCACAGGAAAACTGGTGGAAGAATGGGGAACCCAAAAAGGATGCAAAAGGCAAAACGGTGAACAAGAAAGATGGCTCACCGCAATTAGAATATCCAGGTAAGGAAGATTTCAGCGACCCTTACGAAAGGTTTGTATATGGCAATCCGCCTTTTTCCAATGGTGATTTTGCTTTCCTCCAGCACATTGTGGCTTCTTTAAAAGATAATGGCAAAGCGGGAGTGGTTTGTCCGCAGGGCGTTTTATTCAGAGGGCAGCCAGAGAAAACCGAAGAAGAAGACGGCCAAAACCGAAAAGCCGATGATGAGTATTTAATCCGTAGAGGCTTTTTGCAAGGACCTATTGACAGCAATGGTGAGTTTACTGCCATGCACAATATTGTAGATGCTGTAGTAGTATTACCAGGCAACCTGTTTTATGGAACCACCATACCCGGTTCTATTCTCTTTTTCAACAAAAGCAAGCCTGAGCACCGAAAGGATAAAGTGCTGATGGTGTACGCTGCCAAAAAAGGCTGGTACAAAGAGGAGCCGAACATGAATGTACTAATGCCGCATGACATGCTTCGCATTTCTACCATTATGGAAAGCTGGGGTGATTTGGCAATTGCCAAAACATGGATTGATTCTCAAAAGGCCAGACTGAAAGCCCTGATACAAGAAGATTTGGAATACAAACTCTCTGAAATTGAAGAGTATTACTACGAGGATTTAACCAACCTTGCAGCCAAGTTACAAAAGGCTAAGCAGGCCATAGCTGAAAAAGAGGCAGAAGACAAAAAGCCCACCAAAACGGAGTTAAAAAATCTGGAAACAGCCCAGGCTGCTTACGATAAGGTAGTGGTAGAAAAAGAGGGGAAGATACTTACAGCCCATACACAGGCTGAAAAGGAACGCAAAGCCATTGATGAAGTAGAGCAGGAATTGCTCACCATGCTGCAAGACCCTGAGTTACGCAAACGGTACTTCTCTGTAGTGGATATGGAAGAACTGGAGGAAAACGAATTTAACCTCAATATCCCCCGCTATGTGGATACGTTTGAACCAGAGGAAGAAATTGATTTGAAAACTGCAATTCAAGAGTTCAAGTTAGTTATTGATGCTGAAGCGAAGACAGAAATATCTCTTAACCAATATTTGGTATTTTAACTATGGAAAAGATAGGTAAATACATAACCAAGTATGTGAAAGGAAAAACGCCTAAGGAGCTTTATGAAGTTCCCGCTGAAGGTTTATTGCCATATTTATCACCAGATTATTTGAGAGACAAAGCTGCCCCGGAATTTTATGCTTTACCATCAACGAAAACGGTTCAGGTTGATGATGGAGAAGTAATTGTGCTTTGGGATGGAAGTAATGCTGGTGAGATACTCATTTCCAAAAAAGGAATTTTGGCTTCAACAATGGTAAAGTTGGATTTTGATGAAGACGAAATCTATAAACCTTACTATTCATATTCATTTTTGTTTTTAGAATATGTGCTAAAAGCCAAAACTGCAGGTTCTGGTATCCCTCATGCCGACAAAGGTGTTATTAAACGGCTTGAGTTTTTTAAACCTGAAAAGACTGAACAAAAAGCCATCGCCACTATTCTTTCCAAAGTAGATGAAGCTATCAAAGCCACCGAAAACAGCATTAAGGCTGCCGATAAACTCAAAAAAAGCCTGATGCAAAACCTTCTTACCGGCAAACTCAAACCCGATGGCACTTGGCGGAAGGAAGATGAGTTTTACAAAGATGAGAAGTTTGGAAATGTGCCATTAGGTTGGAAAGTGAAAAAGGTTAAAGAAATATCTAACTGTTTAGATTCTAATAGAAAGCCAATTAAAGCAGCCGATCGTAAGGGAATTGCTGGCGAGTACAGGTATTATGGAGCCGCGGGTATTATTGATTATATAAACGATTACATATTTGATGGTCGGTATATTTTGTTTGGTGAAGACGGAGAGAATCTTATTTCAAGAAAGCTGCCACACGCTTTTATAGTAGAGGGGAAATTTTGGGTTAATAATCATGCACATATTTTGGAGGCAATAGAAGGTGCTTCGGATTTAGATTACTTATGCTATCAGTTAGAGTTTAAAAACTATGAAAACATTGTATATGGTTCTGCTCAACCTAAAATAAATAAATCTGACTTAAACAAGATTAGGGTTTTAATTCCAGAACAAATTTGCGAGCAAATTGGAATATCAAATGTTATCAAGCAGATGGATCAAATAATTGAAAACAAGAAGCAGAAGGAGAGAACGCTTCAAAAGCTTAAAAAATCACTCATGCAAAACCTGCTAACAGGTAAGGTGCGAGTGGATTTAAATAAAATTGAAAAACTGATAAACGAGAATTAAAATGATATTGCCAGACTTGCTCACCCATAATTTGAAGATTGTTTTCTGCGGTACGGCAGCAGGAAATAAATCGGCTGAACGTAAGGCATACTATGCAGGTGCTGGCAACTTGTTTTATCCAACATTGGCAAGCTGTGGGTTTACCCCACGCATGCTAAAACCGCAAGAGTTTCCGGAGTTGCTGCAACACGGCATTGGCCTCACCGATTTGGTGAAGCATCAATTTGGTATGGATAAAGACCTTAAAGAGGAGCATTTTGATACGCAAGGTTTTGAGGAAAAAATATTGAAGTACCAGCCTCAATTTGTTTGCTTCAATGGCAAAGAAGCGGCTAAAGTGTATTTCAACCTCAAATACACCAGGCAGGTAAGCTATGGCTTACAAAGCAGGGTCATTGGAAATTCTAAGCTATACGTAGCACCATCAACCTCCTTGCAGGCTATTGCCTATTGGGACGAAAGTATTTGGCAACAATTTAAGCATTTAACGAACTAATATGATTCCATCTTGGGCAAATAGAGCAGTCTATACTCATTTCGATGTATTTCTGCAAAAATGCATCCTCGGCAACGATAGTTACATCACTGATAATCCGGGCATATTTACCCCAGCCAACCTCAATTCCTGTGTTACTGCCTTTGTAGATAATCCGGATACAGGCGACCGTAACTTTGATGCAAAATCAAGAGACCAGTTTGCTGCCTATCCCAAAGAGGAGCAGGAGGTGTTTGCCCATTTCATTTGGCTTTGGGGAATGCCAGCCTCTGATATGACAGGAGCCGGAAAGAAGGGTGCTGTGGTAAGGTTTCTTGGCGATGATTACAATGCCACATTAACCAACGTATTTATTGATGGAGGCATAGGTTCAGCTGGTCAACGCCACAAGCTGAATAAACCTTTTGAAATCTCTTTTTTGCTTTTGCTTTTCAGAGAAATCAAAAACAATCTACAGGCAAGGCAAATCAATGATGTGGCTTCACTAAAAAAATACATTGAAACACTTTGCAGAGAACTGTACTATAACAACAAGGAGACTGCCGAAACTGCGGAGGAGAAATTAAAGAAGGCAGGAAAGGAATTTCTGGCATTGCATCATATCCTGTTGCATTTATGCGACCCGGATAAATACGAAGCGATTGCCGCCCAAAAGCACAAGGATGCTATTATTAATACCTTTTTTAGCATATTGGATAAAGACAATACTGACGGCCTATGGGAAGATATTGATGCAAGTATACTGGCAATTCGGAATAAGCTCACCGAAATACTGGGTTATGAAGTGAACTTCTATGACGAGGAAATTCAGGATGCCTGGAACTTTGGTGAAAGCAAGGACGATGTTTCAGAGGTTACCTTGTTCGAGTATAAGAAAGCAATGGTGTTTTATGGTCCTCCGGGCACTTCCAAAACGCATTCCGCCACTCGATTAGCGGAGTTGTTGATTACAAAACAATATTTCCGCAACAAACAGAGTATTAAAGAATACTTCGAGAAATCGGAAGAGATATTAGAGGAACACATTCATCACCTTCAGTTGCACAGCAATTACAATTATGAAGATTTTATTGCCGGTCTGCATATCGAAGATAAAAGCAGCGTAGTTAAACCCGGCTATCTTTTAAATCTGATTGAGAAAGTAAACAATGACCCATTACCACATGTTCTCATTTTGGATGAGATTAACCGAACAGATATTTCAAGACTCTTTGGGGAGTTGTTCTCTGCATTAGAGTACCGCAACAAGAAAATTAAACTCTCTATTGGGGAGTTGGAAATTGCTCTTCCTGCCAATCTCTATTTCATAGGCACCATGAATGAGATAGATTTTTCGTTGGAACGCATAGACTTTGCCCTTCGCAGAAGGTTTTTGTGGCAGTTCAAAGGTTTTGACAGAAATATTCTTTGGCACATGCTCCAGCAAAAGAAAAGAGCACTTCAAATGAATATTAGCGATGCGGATATTGAAACCTTTATCAGCCGTTGCGAACGGTTGAATAAAGAAGTTTCTGTCTTGCCTGAATTGGGTGAAAATTATCAGGTGGGTCACACATTCTTTGCCGAGGTGGTTGATATATTCAAGTCACTGAAAGGTGTTCATTCAGGTCGCCTCTATTTTTTAAACCAACCTGTAAAAATTCTCTGGGAAATCAGTATTAAACCAATTTTGCAGGCATTCCTGGGCAATATGGATGCAGATTCTAAAAGAGATAAAATAAACGATTTACAGAAAGTATTGATTAATGGCTGAAACGCTTAAACATATCACAGCTTTTGATTGCTTGCCTTTTGATAATGAAACGGCAACAGCCGATGTATTGCAGGAGTTCATACAATCGCAAAGCAAGCATGTGTTTTGGTTCTCTGCCAATTACAATGCAGATGATGATGCTATGTTAGCTGAATACGATTACCGAAATAATAACTGGACAGCCGGAAGATTTGTTGGTGAAGCTATTTTCAATCACAACCAAACAGATTATAAAATAACCATCAAGCCAAGATTTGGCGAAAAATTCCTTTTCAGAATGTTGGAAGAGATTTTCAATATTCGGATTACTACTTCGGCATGTCAAACCAGTAAAAGCGTTGATTGGCAACATTACATTAAACGCATCATTGCATTTATTTGGCTGCAAAAATTAGCCAATGCCAATTTACATGGCGTTCCTAAAACACAGGTAAAAAGAGAATACAGAGGCCAGGCAATCAGAGGCCGTTTAGATGTAAGGCAATCAATGAAGCCTTTGCATCGAAGTAACGAAGTGGTTTCAACCTTCCGTGAAAAGCAGATTGATGAACACATTGCACAAATTATATTTCAGGCTTACCAAATTTTAAAGTCAGACTTTGAAATTGGTAAAATCAATATTCCTGATTCGGCAAGGGAGGCAATCAATCAGGTTCACAGTGTAGTTCAAAACAAAGTACACATCAGCGAAAGCGATTACAAAAACATTAAGTACAAAGACATTTATTTAAGCTGGAAGTCATTGGTTGATTTATCCTGGGATATAATCAAGCGAAAACAATTCAGCTTAAAACAAGACAAAGCAAAAAGGGGATTCGGCTTTTTTATTGACATGGCCGAAGTATGGGAGCAATATCTCCGAGCCATTTTAAAGAAAAACCTTATGCCCTTTGGCTGGCGTTACAGGAATGATAAACAGCTTGCTTACAAGGGCTATTTCTTTCAAAGGGAATTGATACCTGATTTGGTGTTTCAAAAAGAAAACGAAGTTGCTGTTTGGGATGCTAAATACAAACAGATGAAGGGAAGGTGCTTTGATGTTGATCGTTCCGATTTTTTCCAGATACATACTTACATCCAGTATCAGTTAAATCATAAAGCCGTAAAAGCAGGTGGGCTGCTTTATCCGATTTCAACTACACCAAACTTTGAAGATTACCAAAGCCCCAAGCTGATTAATGAAGAAGGCGTAAAAATGAATTTTTCAATAGATGGTATTGAGTTGGCTGAGAAAGTGGAGAATGAACATCATCGCCAATCAGAGGTAGAATTTATAAATCGCATAATAAAAAGCATTTCATAAAATGGGCAAGCTATCAGAATTAAAAGGGGTTGAAAAACCAGTAACCGAATGGCTCAGTAAAATGGGCTGGACTTTCAAAAGCAATGATGATTTGAAAGTGTATGGTCGTCCATTTTCAAATCCGGTGCTGGAGCAAATTCTCATCGAGAAAACAGCGCAGATTAACAATATCAGCCCTGCAATAGCCCGGTTGGCGGTGGAGCAATTACTTCAAAATTTAAACAACCCAATAGCTATTTTAGGGAATGAGGCATTTTTGGATAAGTTGGCTTCTCATGTTACCATTTCAGTAGAGGGAGATGATATTGATGTACATTTTATTGACTACGAAAATATTTGGAACAATGATTTTATTGTTACCAATCAATACTGGGTGCAAGGGTACAAAATGGTTAAAACCGATATTGTGCTGCTTGTAAATGGTATTCCATTAGTGCCCATAGAAGCTAAACAAAGAGCAAGAAAAGGAACAAACTGGTTAGAAGGCGTAGCTCAGTTTTCTACTTATGACCAACGGGCCGATAAATTGTTTATGTGCCATGCTTTTGGCGTTGCCTGCAATGGCCGTATTGCTAAGTATGGCATTCCTGGAGCATCTTCATCCTATTTCAATGAATGGAAAAGTAATCTGGTTGATACCTCACAACCTAATCCGATTTTAGATCCTGAAAATGATTTGTGCGAGGTTTATAAAGACCCGGAAGATGCCTATTGGCATTTTGATGTAGCCCGTTTACCCAATGGCGAGGTATTGGAAAGAATGAAATTGGGCATCATTGGCTTATTGCAGCCTGCAAGGGTTTTGGACATTCTGAAACATTTTATGGTGTTTGAAAGAACAGAAGGCAAAATCATTAAGAAGGTGGCCCGTTACCAACAGCTAAGGGCAGCCAACAAAATTGCAGACCGGGTAATCCATTCAGATTTAAAGCAAGGTGTTATCTGGCATACACAAGGCTCTGGTAAAAGCTTAACCATGCTTTATACCGCATTTAAGCTAAGGCAGAGTAAGGAATTGAAAGACCCTACTGTTTACATCGTAGTGGATAGGAAGGATTTGAGAGAGCAGATTGGTGGCACGTTTGACGATTGCGAATTTCCGAATGCAAGAGCAGTAAATAACATTGGCGACTTAAAATACATTATTGATAAAGCACCTGCCGGTGTATTTATAACTACAATCCAAAAGTTCAGAGAATTAGGCAATCGGCAGGATATGAGAGATAATGTCATCATTTTAATTGATGAAGCGCACAGAACGCAATATGGCGATTTTCAAATGGAGTTGCAGGCTGTACTACCAAATGCCAGGCGGTTTGCCTTTACAGGAACTCCAATTCCCAAAACGCATCAGGAGTTTGGAATTGTAAGACAAAAGGGAGAGCATGAGTATTACCTTGACAGGTATAGCATTCAGGATGCCATAGATGACGGAGCAACCAAACCCATACGATATACTTTTGGTCCGCAGGAGTGGTTTTTGGATAAGGAAAAGTTGAAACAGGGTTATGATGAAATTACTGCCGAACTGAATGAAGACGAAAAAAGACTTGTAGAAAAAAGGGTTCAGGCTTGGAAGGTTTTTCTAAAACACCCGGAAAGGATTCAAACTTTGGCAAAGGATATTGCAGAAGACTTTCGCAGTGTTGTTGAGCCGCAGGGATATAAAGCCCAGGTGGTGGCTTGTGATAAAGAAGCCTGTGTTTTGTATTACAATGAACTACTCAAGTATTTTGACCGTTCTGAAATCTCCATCATTTTTTCAACAGGGGCCTATGATGAAGGTGAAAAATATGAACTCTATAAAGACCACTACAAAGAGGATGCAGAACGCAAAAAATTAATCAGGCAGTTTAAGCGAAGGATTACAGAAGAGGAACAGAAATTAGGCAATAGCCTAAAAGTGTTCATTGTATGCAATATGCTGCTCACTGGTTTTGATGCACCGATTGAGCAAACAATGTATCTCGATAGTCCAATCCGTGACCACAACCTTTTACAAGCTGTTGCAAGGACAAACAGGCCCTATGATGATAAAGTGTCCAAGTTGTCAAAAGAGTTTGGTCGTATCGTAGATTATGTAGGTGTATTTACAAATTACAAAGAGGCATTAAATTATGACCCCGAAGACATTGGTGAATTTGAAGATGTAGAAAGTTTAGTCGCCACCTTCCCTAAAGTATTAGATGATGCCTTTAAACCATTTAAAGATATTGAATTGGAAGACAGTTACGAGTGTGCAATGAATATCGTAAGGAAGCTGACAGAACTCGATCACGGCAAGTTTGAAAATTCTTTTAGAGAAGTGGTACAGCTTTGGGAATCAATTTCACCACATCCAAAACTCAGAGAGCACAGAGAAAAGTACTTGTGGCTAAATGAGATTTACGAAATATACCTTGAAGAATTTAAACGGGTAGATTTTGATGCAGAGATTTATGCAGCCAAAACCCGAAAACTCATTCAGGAAACCGCCAGGCTCATAAACTTTAAAGGCCATCTGCCGGAGATTAAAATTGATTCGGACTATTTGAGCAAACTCAAAGAAACCAAACTGAATCCTTCTGACAAGGCAGAAAAAATCATCAGAGATATTGAAACAGTAATCAGGCAGAATGAAGTCAACTCTGCTATTTATGTGGAGTTTCAAAATCGCTTGGATGATTTGATTAAGCAAAAGCAGGAACAGAGTTTGGCAATTGAGGAAATACTAAATCAGTTAGGTGTCTTATATTCTGAACTGGATGAAGTTGCATCGTTGCCGCAACGAATGGGCTTCCCTGACAAAGGAACGTTTGAAATATTCACACTGATTAAGAACGCTTCAAAGGCAGATTTCAACGAAGAACTTACAAGAGATTTTTCATTGAGTGCATTTGATAGTGTCATTAAAAAGAAAATATACATCGGATGGCAGGATGTTCCAAGAGAGTACGAACGTCTACAAACCGACATTGAGCTATTGGCTGCTAATCCAAAATTTGAAGAATTGAAAATTGATGAACAGGAAGAACTGATAGAAAGAATAATGAAAGCCATCTTAGTAAATTATAGTTTAAACTAATGCAGCTACCTGATAATTACATATTGATACAAAAGGAGGTTAAACATGCCCGATTACGGGTAAGTGAAGACGGCCGTATTCGTGTAATTATTCCACAGGCATTTTCTCAGGAAGATGTGGAGGCACTGATAAAGAAAAAGCAAAGATGGATTGACAGGCATTTGAAATTCTTCAAAGGCATGTCAAAAATAAACCTTCAACGAAATCAAATACTGTTGTATGGAAACAGGTACACCTATTTTTATGATTCAACCTATAAGCATAAAGTGATAGTTGACCATGAGTATAAAACAATACGGGCAAAAAGAAATCTTTTGGATAAGGCGGTACAGCAACAGTGGCTAACTGATATAGCGAGGATACATCTTACCAAAAGAACAGAAGAGTTAGCTTCTAAGTTGAAGTTTGATTACAACAAATTATATATCCGCAATCAACGGAAAAAATGGGGCAATTGCTCAAAGGAAAAGAACATCTCACTTAATTGGAGATTGATAAAAGCCCCTTTGTTCGTAATTGATTATCTGATTGTTCATGAATTAGTGCATACGGTTGTAATGAACCATACACATAAGTTTTGGACAATGTTGAAATCTTACTTTCCTGACTATAAAGATGCAATCAATTGGTTGGATAAATACGGAAACAGTTTATAAAACACTTTAATCAAGGTAAAATTGTTACCTGTTTTCCCTCTTTTCACTCAACTTTGTTGCCCATTTGTTGCCCAATCGGCTGAAAGCCTTGCTACACAAGGGTGCTATACTTATTTTATCGGGAAGTAAGGGCGCTTCACTTTGCATATATACTTTCTATCATACCTCCATTCCTGTGAAAACAAATCCATTATACCCTATCGGGTATTCTTTCTTCATTCAAATTAATACTATACCTGAAAAGGTATAATCTGTGTTGATAAACTTTTTCTATACCCGATGAGGTATATTAATTGATATTCGCTAAATTTATACCTGAAAGGGTATATAATGGATCAGAGCAATCACATATCATACTTTGTTAAGTACATGCGCAATAAGAACCGGCTGACGCAGGAAGAATTAGCACAGAAAGCCGGTGTGGGTTTACGTTTTGTACGGGACCTTGAACAGGGAAAACAAACACTCCGGATGGATAAGGTCAATCAGGTACTTGCGTTATTTGGTTATCGCGTATCAACTGAGATGACCCGGAAAAAGGACCAGTGGGAAATCATCATGAATCACATGAATCGTAGCGTCCAGGTATACTTGAAGGATAGAGCGGTTTTAGTAGGCGTATTGCTGGATTACAGAATGAAAGACCAGCAGGTGCAATCCTGGCGGTTCGTATCCAATAACAACCTGCTGAAATACCGTGATACAAAAGATGAGTCATTAGTTCAGATAATCGATAGCGATGACTTATTGAACGTAGAAAATTTGAATTGATATGCGAAAAGGTCGTGTGTACTTTAAAGGGGTGAGGGCTGGTATGGTATGGCAGAATGAAGAGGGATATGGTTTTCAGTACGACAAAGCGTATTTGGATAGCAAGTTGGCGGAACCTGTAAGCCTGACCCTGCCATTGTCGGAAAAGCCATTCCTGAATAAAACCATGATTCCTTTTTTTGATGGACTGATTCCCGAAGGATGGTTGCTGGACATCACCACGCAGAACTGGAAATTAGACAACCGCGACAGGATGGGGCTTTTATTGGCAGCGTGCAAAGATTGCATTGGAGCGGTAAGTATCGAAGCAGAGCCAGAAACTGAAAATGGATAAAAAATGAAAGCGCACCGGTGTTTATATTGCTATCAGTTGCTGGAAGATAAAAAAGCTGACTTTCATGAAAAGTGCAGCCGGCAATTTTTTGATACACCACAGCCGCCGGATTTTGCCTACAATAATGACCAGATGCAGGAACTGGCTAAGGAGATCGTAGTAAGGAGCATCGCTGTAACGGGTGTGCAGCCTAAATTATCTCTGGAGCTGGAAAAAAATGAAAATGATCCGAAAACGTCACGCCTTACCATTGTGGGTTTATGGGGCGGTTATATATTAAAACCACCTACTAACATGTTTCCGCATTTGCCGGAGAACGAAGACCTCACCATGCATTTAGCACAACTGATGAATATCCCCACTGCACAGCATAGCATGATGCGGTTGAAATCAGGTGAACTGGCTTATATCACCAAACGCTTTGATCGTGCAGGAAAGGAAAAATTGGCGCAGGAAGATATGTGTCAGTTGACCGAAACATTGACAGAAGACAAATACCGTAGTTCGATGGAAAAAGTGGGAAAGCATATTTTGAAATATTCTTCCAGACCCGGTCTTGATGTCATTACTTATTTTGAATTGGCATTGCTTTGCTTCCTGACGGGCAATGCAGATATGCACCTGAAGAATTTCGCTTTGCTGACAACGCAGGAAAATGATGTTGTTTTATCGCCGGCCTATGACCTCGTAAGTACTAGGGTGGCGATGCCTGAAGATGTCGAAGAAATGGCGCTTACAATTAATGCAAGGAAACGAAAAATCAGGAAAACCGATTTTATGACGATGGCCGCAACGTTGGGGATTCCCGAAAGGGCTGCTCAAAATAGCTTGCAGAAATTAGCACGCTTAATACCTGAAATGCACACATGGATTGATATCTCTTTCATGCCGGAAGAGCATAAAATGAGGTATCATGAAACAGTTGACCAAAATGCAGGAAGACTGAACTGATATACTTAATCTGCTCGTCCCCTAAGCTGGCACGTTATTTTATACTTCTTCCCCCGGGATTACCTCCCTATA
>CAMLPA010000004.1 GCA_946481605.1 uncultured Flavihumibacter sp.
CGGATTCGAAACCTATTGCCCCCTTTCCAAATACCGCCGCAAATGGAGCGATCGCGTCAAGATCGTGGAAGAGCCGCTTTTCAAAAGTTATGTTTTTGTCCGCCTCTCGGAAAACGAGCATGCCCGGGTGCGCACAATTGATGGTGTGGTGAACTTCGTATACTGGTGCGGCAAGCCCGCCATCGTTAAAGATGAAGAAATTGTTATCATCCGTAAGTTCCTGAACGAGCACCAGGGCGCCGAAATCGTGCAGGTGCAACTCAAGGAAGGGGTGAAGGCGGTGGTACAGCAGGGCATCTTCATGAACGAGGAAGGGTTGGTGGTGAAGGTGCGCCACAAAACTGTAGAACTCCGGCTGGAGCGGCTGGGCGTGGCGCTGATCGCCACTTTGGACCGAAATAATGTGTTACCGATGGCGAAGTGATCGCTCCTTTATGAAATTTGCCCCAATTATTACAGCCGCAGCTATCCATACACCCAAAGAAACCCATAAGTGCTGAGTATTGGTTAATGAAGGGTAAGCGCCTGTTGCATAGCGCCAGGAAATCCATCCTCCTGCAAATAGCGGTACCAGCGCCTGCAATATTCTTTTTCTTCCAGGCGATGAAGCCAATTGCTGAAACCGCAACCTGATGCCCGTAAGATCAGCGAAAACCAGGTATACCATGCTGTTCAGCAAAAAATCAATATTCAACACAAGGGTGTTCAGGATATGAAATAAACATGCTGCCAACAACCAAAGGAGCCAGCTTTTCCTGGAATGTAACAAAAAGAACAGCGCGGAGAGCTCAAATAATACGGCCGTTACATCCATTAATTTAAAGACAGCGAACGGGGCATTTATGAAATACCCGGATAGGAATGCTGTTCTGTTCAGGTTAAAATATCCGCCATAAAGCCAGGATGCAGTACCGCTTACATCCATATTAAAATTAACCCAGTTTAGCGCCTTCTCGTAGCCTGCTGAAAAAAAGGCGAAACAAAGGATTAAACCAAACAGGGCAATGCTTTTTTGAGTGCGGCTGGGATTTGTTTTCTTATCGGGAAGCAGTGCAAAATAACTACCTCCATCCGTAAAAGCCAAACATGCGAGTAGTGCGTATACCAGGAAAGAATGGTCAATTTTCCCGAAGGAGAACTGGAAGTTCATGCAGATGATTGTACCTGCCACATATACTAAACTGCTGAACCTGCTTTTAATTCCTGCGATAATGCAAACATTGCAACAAAGCAGTAATACCTCCATCCCGGAAAAGAAGGCAGGAGAAGGAAAGCCATGTGAAAATGCGGCAATACTGAAAGG
This sequence comes from uncultured Flavihumibacter sp., assembly GCA_946481605.1. The sequence goes on from CAMLPA010000004.1 coordinate 1,304, forward strand.
TGGCGGATTGAAGAGCGCCTTGGGCATACTGGCTATCCAGCTATAATCAGGAGGATAAAATATTAGTAAAAAAACACCCAGCATTAATCTGAAGAAGCCAAGGTTCTCAGGTTTAACAACAGTTGATGCTGATATTCTGCTCCAGAAATTTTGATTTGCCTTACCCGCGAAATTGTATAAAACGCTCACTTACAATGTTTTTTGAGATGATGTCTGATGTTTTAAGAGACAGGGTTATCTTGCTTTTTACAATTTTAAAAGCATTCGCCCTGATGCCCTGCGCTTGTAATTTGGTCCTGAACCAGTTCTCCAATTCCCTGAAATCAGCGGGAGAAAGCGCCTCTCTCTGATAAAGTCCAATATTCTGTTCCAGGAGCTTTCGAAGTCCACTTCCCTTTATTGTATCTCTTTCAAATCCAAGATCAAATCCCAGCATCGCACCAAAATACTGTATGGGGATTGGAGAGATCAAAGCTCCGGGATCAATTTTATGCCAGTCGCTGTCGTGAACAAACACTTCTGTTGTTGTCAGATCAAGTGTTTGGCCGGATTTTTGGACGGAACTCGCCCCTGATAGAAGCGGGATGGCGGGGTAAGGCTAATGCCAGTAGAGTCGCAGAAAGAAAGGTGTGAACAATAGAAGGAGGATCAGGCACGCTGATCGTAAAGAAAACATGGTATGATTGAGTTAACAGGTTCATGTTGTCCAGGATTCAATAATACTATAATATTTACCGTTTATGCGTTACGGCTCAAAAAATCACACCTCCAATGGCATGTCTGGTGCTAAAAACGGAAAGTAAGTTTCTATCCGTTATATTTGCGCTTATTTGAAGGTTATTACGCTATTTAATAATAAACTGTGTAATACATAGGGTTTTATTTTTTAATATTTTTCACGCTGTGAGTGAGGTGGCGGAGCTGTATTTCTAATAATCAGGTTGAATTGTAAATAAATGAAAAAAAACATAAACGGCGTTTTGCTGATGCTCGCTGCTTTTTTCTTCGCCTCATGTGGGGGGGCGAACCGGAAACTGACCGCTGAAGCTGTTTATTTCCGAAATCTCAACGACAGTTTACTGGCGAATGCCACTACGATTACTGAGCACAAAATCAGTAAGGGCGATATTCTTTCTGTGAACATATTCACCGCCAATGAAACCAACGCAAAACTGCTCAACCCATATACTGCTTCCTCAAAAGAAGGAGATGGTGCAGGGGCGGAACAGGGATATCTGGTGGATATGAAAGGCATGATCACTTTCCCGGTTTTAGGGGAAGTGCACGCAGAAGGGCTTACAAAATCGGAGTTGCGGGACCTGGTTAAAAAACTGGCATTGGAGAAAGCCGTGGATGATGCGATCGTTTCCGTGCGGTTAATGAATTATAAAATAACGCTACTGGGAGAAGTGAACAGGCCTTCTTCTTATAATATTCCCAATGAGAAAGTGACCATTTTTGACGCGATTGGCCTGGCGGGAGACCTTACGGTTTTCGGGAGAAGGGATAACATTAGAATCATCCGGGAAAATGGTGATAAAAAGGAGACGGGTATTATCAATATCAACGACGGGAATGTTTTCAATTCCCCCTATTACTTTCTTAAACAAAACGATATCGTTTATGTGGAAATGAACGAACGTAAGCTGTCAAGTGCCGATCAACTCACTACAAGAAGAGTTTCACTTGCTTTGGCAGCAGTAACGGCCGTAAGCCTTATAATTACAACTATTACCCGGTTTTAAAGATATTAAATCCATTTTCTTTCTATGAATAAAGAAAGTCTGTTTGAACAGGACAAAACAGAAGCGGATAATCAGGCTGTCAGCATAAAGGATATATTAATAAAGTACATTAATTATTCCTGGTTATTCATCCTGCTTTCAGCAATCTCCTTCACCATTGCATGGGGGTATCTGCGTTATGCGACACCCCATTACAATGTTGCTGCCACATTGATGATCAGAAACGACAATCCCAGAGCGGGTGGGCAGGCAGGAGATGCTATGTTCTCCTCTTTAATGCTCATGCAGTCTGCAACGAATAAGCAGAACGAAATTCAGATCATGCAGTCCCGCTCAATGTTGCTGCGTGTTGTTAAAACATTGGGCCTTTCCACACAGTATTATGTGGTTGGAAAGGTGAAAACCTCCAGTATTTACAAAGAATCTCCGATAGTGCTGGAGATTCTTAATATAAAAGACAGTATGACTGCATTTTCAATGCAAGTGAAGCTGAAAGAAAATGGCACCTTTCGTTTAGGGGAGCAGGGCGCTGATTACAGATTGGGAGAACCATTTTCGAATGCTCAGGGAACTTTTTCTCTGAAGTTGAATGAAAAGGTTCCACGCAATCCTGAGTACGATACTTACATTGTGCATTATGTGCCTGAATATGCAGCGGCAATGCAGTTGCTCTCGGCACTTTCCGTACTGCCGGCAAAGGACAACTCCAATGTGGTTAACCTTAGCATGGTTACGGACAATCCAACCCTTGGTGCAGACGTTTTGAATACGTTGATGGTTGAATACAATGCCGCAGCAGTAGAAGATAAAAATGAAACGAATCACCGGGTTATCGGGTTTCTTGACGACAGGCTGCGTATTGTTGAAAACCAGTTGGACAGCGTGGAGAGAGACCTCATGCAATTCAAGACTGCAGGAAACATAATTGATATTGCTGCTCAGTCAAGTTTCTATTTTGAAAACCTCGGGGTCACCGCAAACGAAATCAGGGAACAGGAGATCAGGTTAAATGTGGTTTCATTGCTGGAAGATTATATTAAAGATCCTAAAAACAGGGCAAACCTGGTGCCTTCAACGCTTGGAATTGATGATCCTGCGCTTGTTGGACTGGTAACAGCATACAATGAACTGCTGGCAAAGAAAACACAGGAACTGCAAACGGGAGCCCGACCGGATGGCGCCGTTGTTGGTAATCTCGATAAAAATATCGAAGAAGTAAGGGTGAAAATGCTGAAGGCGCTTGGAAACGTTAAACTTGCCAATACCTCAGCCTTAAAAAAACTGGAATCTCAAAACGCCGGGTTTAAAAATGAAATAGCATCTATCCCTTCAAAGGAAAAAGGCGCACGGCAAATAGCAAGACAGCAGGAGATTAAACAAAGCCTTTATCTCTTTCTACTTCAAAAGAAGGAAGAATCTTCCATCGCCCTCGCTTCCACCATTGCTAACGCCCGGGTATTGGATCCCGCCCTCAACATAAGGAAAAAAGTAAGTCCTACCCCGGCTATTATCTACCTGATGGCTCTGGCAGCGGGTTTAATTATCCCGATACTGATAATTTTACTGATTGACCTGTTCAACGACAAGGTTACAACGCGTAATGATATCACACGAAATACGCAAGCTCCCATTGTTGCGGAGATCGGCCATAGCGACAATTCAAATGTGCTGCTGTTTGGGGAACAGACAAGATCGGTTATCGCTGAACAGTTAAGAATCCTGCGTACCAACCTGCAGTTTCTGATGGGCGATAAAATGAAGACTTCCACCATTCTGGTTACCTCTTCCTTCAGCGGCGAAGGAAAATCTTTTGTTTCAACCAATCTGGCAGGCGCAATGGCTATTTCAGGGAAGAAAACAGTTATTCTTGAATTCGACCTGAGAAAGCCGAAGATTATGACTGGCCTGGGCCTTAACAAAGCGCATGGCTTAACTAATTTTCTGGTAGGATCAATGGATATAGAGGACCTTGTCATACCAGTTAAAAGTGTTCCTAATCTTTTCGTTATTCCATGTGGCCCCGTTCCACCCAACCCTTCTGAAATATTACTCTCTCCGAATACTGAAAAATTGTTTTCCTGGCTGAAAGATAATTTTGATGTGGTTGTTATTGATAGCGCCCCCGTTGGTCTCGTAAGCGATGGGGTTACTTTGAGTGCTTTTGCGGATATGACGCTTTATGTAGTAAGGCAGCGTTATACTTTCAAGAAGCAGTTGCTGATGATTGATGAGTTGTACCGCCAGAAGAAGCTGCCTAAAATGGGTATACTTGTGAACGATGTTATTGCAGAAGGCGCAAAAGGCTATTATGGTTATGGGGCGGGCAGGTATGGATATGGCTACGGATATGGCTACGCCGGATTAGATGAAAAAGATGCCAAGAGAAAAAAAGGCTGGAGACGGTTTTTACCCTGGAAATTTTAATGTAATCTGGTAACTATGAATGAGGCTAAAGAATTTCATAACAATTTCAATACAAGGCTTCAGGTGGATTTTGTGAATGACAATCCAAGGGTGGTCACTGCTTTGGAATTTTTTGGGAATTACCTCACAAAAATAAGCCCTAGACACATTTTGGTATCGGTTGTGGTATTGTATATTCTTTCAGTCAGCAATTCAGTGTTCAAGTATTTTCTTCTAGCCCGGGCAAGTGTGTTTGGGCTGAATGTCTATTTTGTAAATGAACAGATGAACAACAATTTGCTCCAGATGGTGCTGAATACACTGGTTTATTTTTTCATATACCTGGGCCTTGCAATGGTCTTTAAATTGCCTGCGGTGCTCGAATTGAGAAAGTTAATAGCTGACCGTAAACAATAATTTAATAATTATGATACCCGTTACACAACCGTTATTGCCACCAATAGAAGAATTTAACGCGTATCTGCAAAAGATATGGGATAATAAGTGGCTGACAAATAATGGGCAGTTTCATCAGGAGTTGGAGGCCGCTTTGTGCGACTATCTGGGCGTAAAGTACATCTGTCTGTTTTCAAATGCTACGCTCGCTTTAATAACAGCGCTGCAGGCACTTAAAATCACGGGCGAAGTGATCACCACACCATATAGTTTTGTAGCCACCACACATTCTTTGTGGTGGAATAATATTAAACCAGTTTTTGTAGATATTGAACCGGATTTTTTTAATATAGATCCTGAAAAAATTGAGGCTGCCATTACGCCTCAAACAACAGCTATTATGCCTGTACACGTTTACGGCAATCCCTGTAAGATGGAAGAAATTCAAAGAATTGCAGACGTGTATGGACTTAATGTTATTTATGATGCGGCACACGCCTTCGGTGTAAAGTATAAAAATAAGCCGGTAGTTAATTTTGGAGATTTGTCAGTGCTTAGCTTTCATGCTACTAAAGTATATAGTACAGTAGAGGGTGGCGCGATAATCTGCCACGATGAGAAAACTAAAAATAGGATTGACAAACTCAAAAACTTCGGCTTTGCTGATGAGGTCACAGTTGTTGCTCCCGGAATTAATGCTAAGTTGAATGAACTCCAGGCCGCATTTGGGCTGCTGCAGTTGAAATACATAGACGGTGCGATCGCTGAAAGGAAAAAGATCCATCAACAATACCAGGCTGGCCTGGCGGATGTTAATGGTATCACTCAAATGAAAGAGTCTCCCGATTGGGAAACCTGTTACGCCTATTACCCTGTCTTGATTGATAAGGAAAAGTATGGAATGACGCGGGATGAACTGTATGAGAAGCTTAAAGCCGGCGGTATATACGCCAGAAGGTACTTCTATCCGTTAATCAGCAATTTTCCCACGTATAAAGGGCTTCCTTCAGCCCGGAAAGATAACCTTGCTGTCGCGAACAGTGTAGCCGACAGAGTGCTTTGCCTGCCCATTTATCCCGGTCTTATGCATGATCAGGCGGAAACCATCATTAACCTGATCCGGAAGTAAACAAAAGCTATGAGTTCATCTTTTCTTTCAGCAGACGAGATAAGAAAAATAGGCTTTGCAAAGGTAGGGCTGAATGTGCTCATTAGCCGCTTTGCCAGATTCTATTCACCTGAAACCATGTACTTAGGGGATAATTTGCGCATTGACGACTTTTGCATTTTATCAGGAAAAATAAACCTGGCAAACAATATTCACATCTCCGCCTACAGTGCCCTTTACGGTAAATTTGGGATTGAGTTACAGGATTATTCCGGAATATCACCGCGGTGCACTCTCTTTAGCGCAAGCGATGACTTTAGTGGAGAATTTATGATCAGCCCTATGGCACCACCGCAGCACACTAATGTACAGGGAGGTAAAATTGTGCTGGAGAAATTTGTCCAGATTGGCGCGGGAACCATCATTTTGCCTGGGGTCACAATAGAACAGGGAACAGCCATTGGGGCGTTAAGTTTAGTAAAAAAAAATCTTGATTCGTGGACCATATATGGCGGGAACCCACTTCGCGTGATAAAACCACGCAGTAAGAAAATACTGGAAAGGTATTCCTCCCTATAATATAACATTGATTCATATAAAATATATGCTTCTTCATTTGGCCAGCGATGAAAAATTTATTGATCATGTTATCGATGTATTTGAGATAGTAAATCCAGGCAATAATGTGTATATCATTCCCTTGGAAGACAAGGAAGAACCGAAATTTCTGAAGCGCAGGGGGATAAACATTCTGATTGGCGACTTAAATGGAGAACATATCCAGCACGCTTTGGCGCTGATGGATACTTATAGTGCCGTTATTGTTCACAATCTTTTTGATAAGTATAAGTTTGATGTGATAAAAGCTGCCCCGGTTAATGTGTACTTCCATTGGATGTGCTGGGGCGGTGATCTTTATGGTTTACCTGCCTTACAGTATGAAATGTATGGGCCTGAAACTTACAAATACATGGCGTCTGAGCTTGGCTTCAGATGGCGTTTGGGACAAATTGTAAGATCGAAGTTTAAAGGAATTTCAAATGTATTGAACAGGTTTAGGTCTAAACAGAATACAGGTGTTCTTTCGATCGCCGGAAGAATCAGGTCTGTTTCAACTGTAATACCCTTCGACTATGAATTGATCAAGGAGCATATTTCCAGCAAGATTAAATACCTTCCATTTAAATACATGACGATTGAAGATGCCTTGCAGGGCAAAGAGAAGGAATTGTGTGAAGGAATGAATTTTCTTGTAGGCAACAGCGCTACATCTACCAACAATCACCTGGATGCTTTCCAAATGCTTAAAGGCGCAATTGGGAATAATAAGGAGGTTTTCTGCCCATTATCTTATGGCAACACGGAATATGCTGATGTCGTGGAGCGCCATGGCGTAAAAACTTTTGGTTCTGCTTTTAATAGTTTGCGTACTTTTCTTCCATTGGACAAGTATAACGATATGCTCTCCCGGTGCGGCAATGTTGTGATGTTTCATAAAAGGCAGCAGGCAGTTGGAAATATTATAATCGCACTATGGAAGGGAGCTCGCGTGTTCCTGCATCCGGAAAACCCTGTGTATAAATATTTGAAAGAAGCGGGCGTGCAGGTTTTCTCAGTTCATGAACTTTATATGGAAGAAAAATTACCTGACTTTGAATCTCTGGCAAGAATAAACAGGAAGGGCTTAATTGGATTATATGGAAGAGAAAATGTACTAGCTGAAGCCAAACAGCTTTCAGACTATTTAAAAGCTAATCTTGATGCCGCACAAAAAAAACGACCCAATTGAAAGAAAGTCTGAAACACGCCGCGATTGGAGGTGTTAAATGGACCTCTCTTTCCTCCGCAGTAGGTGTACTGGGGCAACTGATACAGATGGCCATATTAGCGCGCCTGCTCGATTCCAGCGACTTTGGGTTGATGGGCATTGCAATAGTAGTAATATCTTTCTCCACCATCTTCCTTGATATGGGGATGACCAATGTGATTGTTCAACGAAACGACATCACCCGGCGTGAAATGGACAGTCTGTTCTGGTTCAATGTGCTTACCGGATGCTGTTTATTTCTTATTATTTACTTGTTGGCCCCGGCGATTGCCGGCTTCTACAGGGAAGCAGCCCTGACCTCAATCATTAGATGGATAGCCTGCTCTTTTCTGATTGTCCCTTTTGAACTTCAGTTTCTTGCCTTAATGCAAAAAGAACTTGATTTTAAAAGTATTGCGCGCCGTGAACTGGTTTCCAAGCTGATTGGCCTTACAGTGGGAATTATAGCCGCTTATTGCGGAATGGGTGTTTATGCGCTTATTGTCCTTCACCTCACCACCATAACCGTGGCCACGATTTGTATCGTTCCACTGGGATGGAAAAGGTACAGGCCGGGGCTTCATTTTAACCCCGGAGAGTTAAAAAGATTCATGAAATTTGGCTCCTTCGTGATGGGCGACAGTATTATAAATTTCTTTAATCGTTCAATAGATAATCTGTTGATCGGGAAATGGCTGGGGATGGGAACACTTGGAACTTACAATCTGGCAAAGAACTTTACGATGCGCCCCTATATGATCATCAATCCAATCATTACACAGGTTACCTTCCCTTTGCTGGCCAAATGTAAGGATGATGCCGAACTTTCGCGGAGCATTTATAAGAAAACCATTAATTACCTTTCAGCGGTCAATTTCCCTGTATACCTGTTTATTGCGCTTTTCTCTGAAGAGGTGGTGGCTATTCTATATGGGGGAAAATGGTTGGAGATAGTGCCAGTATTGAGGGTCCTTGCGCTGTGCTTCCTCATGCGATCGGTCTTTAATCCAATGGGGCCCCTTTTTATTTCCAGGGGAAAACCGCAGTTGTCTTTCTATTGGAACCTTTCCCTTATTTTTCTGATTCCTGTTGTCATTTATTTAAGTGTACCTTATGGAGGATTCACTGTGGCTGCTGCCCAGTTTGTATTAATGTTTTTTTTATTGATACCTGCATGGAAGTTCCTCCTGTTCCCGGTATTGGGAATTAAGTTACTGGAATACCTTGTTCAGATATGGATTCCACTCCGCACAACCTTGGCAGCGCTTATTTTACCAGCTTTGTTTAAGTGGCTTGGGGTATCTGGGTTTCCGGTGCTGAATATTATTGCTGGGGGAATCCTCTTTTCTGTGGGGTACTTGTTTGCTTTACGGTGGCTGAATACGGAGATATGGGTGTTAATGATGGAGCAGCCAAAAATTAAAAGGATTTTTGGATTGCTGAAAAAAGTTAAACTGTCAAAATGAAGATAGGTATTATATATACGAAGTTTTATCCGCTTGGCAGCAGCGCTTCGGCGCATGGGTACTATCTTTTCAGCAACCTGAAGAACATGGGGCATGAGTTGCATACACTGGGTATGGGGCCTAATGAAATTACCACCGATCATCCAAAATCATTGAAGGGGTTATGGCGTTTTTTCAGGAGTATTGAAGTGATCTATATCAGAATAAATCCCTGGTTGTGGAACGATTGGTTTTCTCTCTTGAAATTACTATCCCTGGGCCGCATTAAGGTCATCTGGGAAGTAAATGCACCTGTGGAAGAAGTACTGGGGGGATGGGGTGGAAACGCTCCTGCCAAGGTCCTGAAATGGATATCCCGTCAGAACTTCAAAAGGAAAGCGCTCTCCCGTTTTTGCGATGGCACCATTTCAGTGAGCACCGCTTTACAACAGTATTGCGAAAAACAATTACTTGCAGAAAAAAATATAACGATAGCGAATGGCTCCGCATACAGGTTCTTTAAAAGGGCTCCACTTGAAAGTTTGAATTCATATCCCCTCCAGGATATCTGCAGGGATAAATTTGTGGTGGTGTGGGCCGGGAACAATGCTTTTGCATGGCAGGGTACCAATATTATGATGGATGTGGCTGCCCGGATGGCAGCGGAAGATAAAGATGTTGTGTTCATCACTTTCAGTAACCTATCGGTTTATAACGACCGTATTTTGCCCAATGTGTTTTCGTTTGGCGAGGTGCGGAGTAATTTGCTGCCCGGCTTTTTGTCCTTTGCGCATGTTGGCCTTTGTTTGTACAAAGATTACAACTGGTCGCCGATCGGGTTCTACAATTCTCCCCTTAAGTTGTATGATTACCTGAGTATGGAACTCATTGTTATCGGAACAAAAATGGGGCAGATTGCCGATGTGCTGGAAGATGGTAAAACCGGTTTTTTTACCAACAACGACGTGGACGATGTGATCAGTAAAATAAGACATGCCAGGGATGCATACCATTCCCTTGAACCGATGAGGACTGCTGCGAGGCAGCTTGTTGTAGATAAATACAATTGGGAGAACGTGGCAGATGAAACAGGAAAATTTATTGAAGCATGTGCCGGGAAACAGCAGGTGCACAACCGATAGATATATGCGCACACCACTTGTTTCAGTAATTATTCCCAACTACAATACCGCGGACTACCTGGTGGAGGCCATCCAGTCGGTGCTGGAAAGTACTTTTGATGCTTTTGAAGTGATTGTGGTGGATGACGGAGGTGAGGAATTCGCAGCGCCGACAGTGGAAGAAAAGTTTGCCGGAAACCAAAAGATTCTGCTGATACGGCAGGACAACAAAGGGCTGGCGGGCGCAAGGAACACCGGGATACGCGCGGCTTCCGGTAAATACCTGGTGTTCCTGGATTCAGATGATGTTGTTCTTCCTGAAAAACTTTCCACTCAATACGAATTCCTGGAAGATCATCCGGATGTTGATGTGGTGTACTCATTGTCTGACTGGTTTTTACACGATGACATGAATTTGCGCAAAAAAGCTAATTTCCCTGTGTTTGAAGGCAATGTCTTTTCCAACCTCCTGTATGGTAATTTTATTCATGTGAATGCCGCCATGGTAAGAAAGGTAAAAGTTGAACGGGCAGGCTGTTTTAATGAGGCCTACAGGGAGCTTGAAGATTGGGATTTGTGGCTCCGCATGGCAATAAATGGCAGCCGTTTTAGTTGCATCCACACAGTACTATCTTTAGTACGGCTTCGTAAAGGAAGTATGACGAGCAACCAACTAAAGATGGACCGCGCCATGGTTAAAGTATTGCAGCAGTTGTTGCCACTGCTTAAGCAAGACCATCGCTTTTATGAGCAGGTAAAAGTAGGTTACTTCCACGCTTTGCACCTATTTAAGGTTAATGCCGGTTATAAAAAGGGATTTCTTGTTTCACTGTTTGATGCTGTGAAAGAATGCGGCATGCCATTCCTGCCGAAGGCCTTCAAACTGGCTTTAAAGTCAGCGTATTCAGTTTTCAGAAAACCTTCCAACCCAAATACGAAAGAACTTGAAGCATACTGGGCAAATAAATGAGGTAGAACTAAGTATTATAGTTGTTTCTTACAATTGCGCGGAGGTAATTCAGCAATGTATTGAAAGTGTATTGGCTTTCTGTGAAAATACAGAACTAATTGTGGTGGACAATAATTCCACAGATGGTACGAGGGATATTTTAAGCCTATACAGCAACCGTTGCAAAATGGTGCTGAACAATACCAATGAAGGTTTTACAAAGGGATGTAATATTGGAATTGAGAAAGCAGTAGGAGAATTCCTTATGTTACTGAATCCCGATGCCTATTTTGTTGATAACAGCGCTCAGTTGCTGGTGAATGAGCTGAAGAAAGAGCCGGGCTTAGGAGCAGTGGCGCCAAATTTATATTTCCCGGACGGTTCAGTGCAGAATTATATACGCACCTTCCCTTTTATATCCGGAATATGGGTAGAGCATTTTGTGCCTTCCAGGTTTTGGAACAAATTTCCTGCTTACAGAAAATATACTTGTCAGGGGTTAGACCTCAGCAAAAAGCAATACCTGGAGCAACCGGCAGGCGCCGCTATTGTTTTCAGAAGTCAATTCAGCATGGATGAAACTTATTTTATTTATGGTTCAGATGTGGCGCTGTGTAAAGACGTTTACGAAGCAGGCATGAAGGTGATGCTTGTGCCAGAGGCAAAAGTGTATCATCATCAGTCAAAAGGAGGAACGGAAAACAGTAATGTGGTATTAAAGATGTTTTTACAACTGGATGCCTTGTACGGGTATGGCGCATTCTTCCACAAATACAATTCAAGGCTTTATTTCTATTGTTACAGGTTTTTAATGGGAATAAGCCTTGCATTGGTTGCAGGTGCTACAATATTTTCGTCAGCCGAAAAAAGACGGTTAAAATTTCACAGACTTCAATTGTTTATCCAGGGAAAAAATTTCAGGCACTATTCCAAACAGCATGATTAGGAAAATATACTCCGTTATCGTTCATTACAATACGCCTGATGAAGTGGCCCTCCTGGTGGAGGACCTGCTGGCGATGCCCGATGTTGAACATGCTATAGTGGTGGCAGATAACTGTTCGGAAGAGCATCATTTTTTGAAGCTCAGGGATAAAATCGGTAACCTGGAAAAGGTTTCGGTTTTTCAGACTGAAAAAAACGGGGGGTTTGCGTATGGCGTAAACGCTGGCTTTGCGCATGCCATGGATTTGGAGAAAGCACCATTTCTCCTCCATGTGATCAATAGCGATACAAGAGTGGTAAACGGCGCATATCTGGCAAGCGTGGCACAGTTTATCAATACAACCACTGATGCGGGAGTTGTTGGTCCCCTGGTATACGCAAATAAAAAGAAGGATGTTCAGAACACCATCCTGCCCATCACAACCTTGAAGAGTATACTTTTCTTTAAGAAACTGTATTCCGATAAAAATCCAAGCGCTGATGCGAAAGAGCCTGCCAGCGTGGATTGTGTGAATGGTGTATGCTTTATGGTGCGCTCAGAAGTATTTGCCGGGGTAGGGGGTATTTCTGAAAAGTATTTTATGTACAATGAGGAGCAGGACCTGTGCTTCCGCGTAGGAAAAGCGGGATTTCAGAACTATTTTCTGCCCATCCCCTCCGTGTTTCATGAAGGAGCTACCGCTGCGCAGGACGGAGAGCGCCCTGACTGGAGATTCTTTCTGAAAAGGAGAAATCAGGTATTGTTTCTTGCCTTGAACATCAGTAGAATACAGGCATTGGCTGCCGCTTTGATCTTTGTGGCAACCAGTATTCCCAAATACCTGAAAGCCAGAGAGAAGCCCTATATTTCATGGGGTAAGTTCACATGGCTGGTGATTAAACCTGTTTGGAATGCAAAGAAAAATTAAATCGCTTCTTTTGCTGGTAACTGTATGCCTGAGCACAATGCAGGGATATGCCCAGAAGCCCGTGCGCTATTGGGACTTTGAAGGGGCTTCACCGCTGAACGAAAAAAATACAGGCGTTTCCATCAACACGAATGCTTATAAGTGTGGTGTTACCCTGGTAGAAGGGATAGCAGGGAAAGGTGTTTCGTTTGACGGGAAAACATGTATTGCTCAAACCAACGCCCTGCAGAAACTGGGAACGGGCTCCTTCTCAATATCTTTTTTCTTCCGCGGAACAGATTTTCTTTTTATAGGCTTCCCGAGCCAGCGGTTTTCTCTGTCATTGCAATACCCGTCATTAGGTTTTGCAACGGCTGTTAAATCCGGCAATTCATTCAACAGCGATTTCTTTGGAATTACCCTGAATGGATCAGGTGTAACATCTTACAACTATTTATCTGACGGGGCCTGGCACCATTTCGTTTTTGTCTATGATATCACTAAAGGCGAGAAACAGATTTGGGTGGATGGGCAACTGCCTGCTTCTTTTGTGCGCAAAGTAGCGCCAGGAAAGCGGCCCTATATAGATCCATTTGATGGCTTTAAAGCGGGTGGTGCCATTGATGAGCTGGCCTTTTTCGACAAAGCACTGAATGGAAATGAAATTAATAACTTGTATAAAAAGGTTGCCGGAGCCAATAATAGCCAGCCGGCAGTAGAGCAACTGGCACAACCAAAGAACAGGCCCGGCGGTTACGACCCTTGGGAGTTTGCACCTGGTTATCCTGAATATACAGTCCAGGCTACAGATCAGTTGCGTCATTTTCCCTCCCCCAGGTTTAAAAAAAGTATTCCGCTTAAAAGGAATGTATCCTGGATGGATATCTCCTATCTCCACCGGGAACTTCCGGGCGAAGGAGGAGTTGGATTTGGGAAAGAAAATCCTTCAAAGGCTATCGGGATAACTGAATTACTGGCGGCCAAATGGAATTACTATGTGGATATACCGACAATAAGGAATAAGCCTGCTTCGGCCCAAAGGATGTACAAAGATGTTTCCACGGTACCCGGTGCGCTGGTTAAGTTTGCAAACGAGCATCCTGAATATCCGGTTTCCACTATACTGATGCAGGCGCAGAACAGTCCTTTGTATGCAGGCTTTGAAAGTGTAAAACCTTACGTGCTTTCGCAGGAGCTGCCCAACAATTATTACTTCAGCAATCAGGATGGGCGGCCTGTTATCATGAATGGTAAAAAATGGCTTTCTCCGCTTATGCCATCAGACCTGATTCGCCGCGATGGCATTACAGCATCAAGGTTACTGGACCAGTTGCAACAAGAACTGCGTAAGCCCATAGCGTTGGTGAATGAGAACGGAGAAGTGTTTGGCCATGCCTGGAAAGAAGATTTGTTGAAGGCAGATCCGTTGGTATGGAGAGATTATAAAAAATCCGGATTGAACAGATTTGTGTACAGCGCCCGCTTTCAGTATAAGTTAGATTCCACTTACAGGGCCGAAGTCCTTAAAAACCGGAGCAGCGCCACACGTTTCTCTTTTTACAATGTGTCTGCCATGAATGCCGGGTACTGGCCCGATTATGCCGCCCGCAGAAATGTTAACCGCTGGGATTCTAATACCGTCTATGCCACACCTGATCTTTATCCGGCCACGCCTGAAAACTGGGATCGGGCAAAGGGACCTTTCAATGGTTATGGCCCGGTGGCAGAAGGGCGCGTGCAGGAGATGAAACTTGGAGATTACGCTTTCTCGCCATTTGTTTCCGCAGGCTGGGGAAAGGAAGAGGACAATATCAGGCCCGCTCAATGGCTGGGTCTGTTGAAGGCGATGGTAATGCTTGGCGCTGATTTCTTTTATACAGGGTACTTCAATGTGACCGGCGCAAATGGAAAATGGCCTAACGGCGCAGGGCCAAACGATCCGAGAGGGTATGCTTACCAGGCTGCAATGCCGGCTTATGCCCAGGCACTCATCAGTTGGGCTCCCGAGTTTTTTGCCAGAGGTACACTGCTGAATCCCGCCACAGCAGAAAATAAACAACAGCCTTTCAGGTTTAAAGGAAGAACTGCAAGCGAACTTATACTCGTAAGAAAATTAGACGCGGATCGTTTTCTGATATTCGGTTCCATTCAGTCAACCAGTAATTTATATGGCAATGCACCTGAGCTGACCAGCACTTCTATTGTGCTGGAAGGAAAAACAATACGTTTTCAGATCCGCCGGCAGGGTAGCGTATACATCCTCTCCCGCATTTCAGGCTCCTGGGTTTTTTATCAACTGGATGGATGGCACCAGTATGAGCACCCATATTACTGGAGCAGAAACTGGATACAGGAAGCTGAACTCTCAACAAAAACGAACTGTTCAACGATTGTTACAGTGAATGCCCAGGGTTTTGACTTCACCCGGTCATATACCGGGCTGCTGATGACTAAGAACAGCAATGCACAATATGATGATATTTTCCTGGACGAAGGGGTTTACCGGCTGAAGGTAACTGCACGTGTGAATGGCAAGGCACCGCAGGCAACTATTGAACTGAAATCCGGAACAAACAAGGAGGTATTCAGGTTCTCCGGTAAAGAATTGCAGGAAAAGAGAACGGAGTATACGGTCACTATCAATAAAAACAGCACGCACTTCCCTATTAGTGTAACTGCTTTGGATGGCACCATACTGATCGATAAAATTCTGATAGAAAAGCAATAAATCTTAGAGATGAATTATTTATTCCTGTATACGGAACTTGCAGACTATTTTATCGCGTGCCTTTCCGCATTAAAGGAACGCGAACCGGATTGTACCATAACGGTTGTGCATTATCCGGTGAATCCTGAGGCGCCTTTTCTATTTGATACCGGGAGTATTGGAACTTTCAGGGTAATTACCGGGTTTAAGGACCATCAGGAACTTTCATCGTTTGTACGTTCCCTTCAGCCAGACAAAATATTAGTAAGTGGCTGGGTCAATAAATCCTACCTCAGGATTGCTTTTGAGTGGCGAAAAAAAGCGTGTTGCATCATGAGTATGGATACGCATTGGAAGGGACTGCCAAAGCAGCGGATTATGGCCCTTGCAGGTAAACTGGTGCTGCGCAGAATTTTCAGTTTTGTTTGGGTGCCCGGCCAGCCACAGGTTGAATATGCAAAAAAGTTAGGCTTTAAAGAGCAGGAGATCAGGAAAGGATTTTATTGTTGTGATACAGCTGCTTTTGTGGAACTTGGTGCGGAAGTAAAATTAGGGAGACAGCACAATACGGTCCCTAAAAGATTGCTTTGTGTGGCAAGGTATATTCCATCAAAGGGATATGATGTTTTATGGGAGGCGTTCGTAGAATGGCAGAATGCAACACCCAATGAATGGGAACTCTGGTGCGCCGGAACAGGAGAAGGTTTTGACGACAGGTTGATACATCCGCGCATCAGGCACCTGGGGTTTGTACAGAAAGACCAATGGAAGGATGTGGTGGCAGGCACTTCCGTATTTGTCCTGAACAGCACTTTTGAACCATGGGGCGTTGCGGTACATGAATTTGCTGCTGCCGGATTTCCGCTTATTCTTACAGAGGAAGTGGGAGCGGCCTCGGCGTTCCTGGGTGAGGAAAATGGATGGAAAGTTCCTTATGGAAGTAAGGAAGCGCTGGTAGATGCTTTCAGACAACTAAATAGCCTTTCCGATGAAGCTTTACTGGAAAAAGGACGCCAGAGCCGTATGTTGGCAGAGCAAATAACGCCCTCAGGCTGGGTGCAGACGTTGCGATCGATGTGAGGAAAAAGCTCTTTCTATCTGCTTGTTGGAATAGTAAAGCAAAAAGAAGAAAAGGAAAAAACCAATGTTTACATAGTTGCCGTTCCGGATAAGCCCCAGTATAATGTAGGTACAGGCGGCATAATTTATGGCCCCGAGTTCTTTGGAAAAAACATCGGTGAATTTGGATTTACTGGCTGTGTTCCGGATGACAAACCATAAAAACAACGCGAGACCAATAAGTCCCGTTTCAGACATCAGGCGCAGGAATTTGGAGTTGGCATCCTGCTGATTCTGCGCCCCATATCCATCAAGATAGCTTTGCGGGAAGTATTTCAGGAAAGTTTCTTCAAAAATCAACGGATGTGATCCCAGTCCGGATCCAAAAAGAGGGTTCTCCAGGAATGAGTCGCGCGCAATCACATAATTTGAATACAACGCGAAGGTACTTGAATTGGACTCTCCGGCCTGCTCCACATCAATGCCGGAACTGAAGAACAGGTTTGTGGTATCGTTGAAACGTGCGTTGATCAGATCAACATTATCAATAAGCGAACTGATTAAAAGAAATGCCGGAATAATCAGCAGTGGGGCAAGTACCACCTTGCTTTTTCTTAAAGAGAAGAAATCATTCAGGTAAAGAGAAAAGAATACGCCCAGACAGATGCCAAAAACCGCAGTGGAAGAGTAGGTGATGAGGTAACACAAAAGAAGGATGATTAACCTGAACTTACCGGTTTGCCATGTCCGCTTAAAATAACACAGGTAATATACTACTGCCGGTGTAAGTGCCATGGCAAGGTAAAAGGGTTCCCCCATAATTCCATACTCCCGCACCTGTAATGGTCCGGAGATGATATATGGCGTAAGGTGTATACCAGCAATGTGCAGCAAATTATCCACCACGCCATGCAAGGCTACAAAAAATGCTATTGTAAGATATTTCTCAAATAGCTCCCTGATGTTGAAGTTGAAAACATACAACACATTGTAGTAAACAAATGAGGAAAATATAATACCGATTACCTGCTTCAGGTATTCCATGCCAAGCAGGTCGTTATACCAGGAAACAAAGAAGCCGGAAATGAAAATGATACCAAGTCCCAGATTAAACCAACGTGGCATCATAGCCAGTTTTCCGGTTTGAAAAATCTGAGCAAGCAGGAAAAGAATGAAGATGGGATAATAATAATAGAAGTCGAAAGGTAAACCAGTGCCCCGCATTGCTTTATCCAGAAAAACGGAAAATATACATGCAATGCCCAGCCACTGGGTAAAACTGTGTTTTTTTCTTTTCATAATCATTCTTACCATTGCAAAGTAATAGTATTTGTTATTTAACCTGAATAAAAATGTGCGGCATTGCCGGAATTTACCGTTTTCAAAATCTTAAGGCAGATCCGGAGATGCTTCGCCGGATGACCCGGAAAATGGCACACAGAGGGCCGGATGCAGATGGTCATTTTGTAGAAAACAAGATCGGGTTAGGACACCGCAGGTTGTCTATCATTGATCTCTCTCCGGCCGGGAACCAGCCATACGTTAGTGCCGACGGAAGATACAGGATGGTATTTAATGGCGAGTTGTACAACTTCAGAAATGTTCGTGCTGAAATAAAAGACCATCAGTTCAAAAGCAGTGGCGATACTGAAGTGCTGATGGAAGCATGGGCAAGATGGGGGATGGAAGGTGTGAAGAAGTTGAAGGGAATGTTCAGCTTCGCTGTTTGGGATACCCAGGAAAATGAATTGGTGTTATGCAGGGATAGGCTTGGCGTAAAACCACTTTACTATTACCAGGATAATGAATATTTTTTGTTCTCATCAGAGATCAGGCCTATACTGGAAACAGGGTTGGTTCCAAGAAAACTCAACAGAAAGGCGCTTTCAGCTTTTCTTAGCTATCAATCGGTAAATGGAGAAGAAAGTATTATTGAGGGCATAAAAGAACTCAGGGCTGGTCATTACATGCGCGTGTCCGACAAGGGAGTGACCACACATAAATACTGGAATATTTCAGATGCGCCTGAGCATTTAAGTACAGCAGATCACAATACAGTAACATCCACAATAAAAAATCTGCTGCGCAACGCGGTGGAAGAAAGACTTGTAAGCGATGTGCCCGTAGGCGCCTTTCTTTCAGGTGGCATCGATTCAAGTGTGGTGGTCGGGATTATGGCAGAAGTGAGTGCCGCCACCCCTGAAACGTTTAATATCGCTTTTTCCGAGTCAGACTTTGATGAATCTCATTACGCTGAACTGGTAGCAAAAAAATTCAATACCAGGCACCATAAGATCTTGCTCAGACCCGAAACCATGCTTGAAAACCTGCTGCCGGCACTGGATGCCATGGACACACCCAGCGGCGATGGCATTAACAGTTATGTGGTTTCAATGGCCATCAAGAAGGCTGGTATCACCGTGGCGTTATCGGGTATCGGAGGAGATGAATTGTTCGCGGGCTATCCGTTTTTTAACACCTTCAGGCAACTCAGAAAGGTTAAAGACGTTTGGAGGCCATTGTATCCTTTACGGAAACTGGCTGCCGCATTGCAGCAGGGAGAAGGAACAAAAAAGAGCAGGATCAGGCAGTTGCTGACTGTGCCTCAGCTTGAAATAGAGCACCTTTACCCGGTATTCAGACAAATATTACCACCTGAATACATCCATCGCCTGACGAATCTCTCAGGCTATTCATTGAATCCGTTTGACGAATTACTTTCTGTAAAAAGCAAGATCAGCAGTTTGCCCGAATACAGTCAGGTTTCCGTGGCAGAATACCTGGGATACACACAGCATACCCTGTTAAAGGATACCGACCAGATGAGTATGGCCGCATCTTTGGAAGTGAGAGAACCATTTTTTGACCATGAACTGGTGCAATATGTACTGAACGTTCCTGATCGCTTTAAAACACCGAGCTTCCCGAAAAAATTACTCGTTGAATCAATGGGAGACCTGTTGCCCCCGGAAATCGTACACAGGAAGAAACAGGGCTTCGTTTTCCCCTGGCAGCAATGGATGAAAAATGAACTCCGGCAATTCTGTGCCGAAAAAATCCACTCAATGGCGGAGCGGGATTTTATTAAAAAAGAGGCACTGCTCTCTCAATGGGAAACCTTCCTGAAGGAAGGAAACGGAGGAAGGTGGATGGAAATATGGATTTTTATAGTTTTGGAGTACTGGCTTGAAAAAAATGACATCAGATAAAAAAAAAATATTGCTTTTCACAGACTGGTACTACCCGGGATATAAAGCGGGTGGTCCTATCCAGTCATGCAGGAATATCGTGAAAACAATGAAAGACTCGTTCGATTTTTACGTTTTTACTTCCGATAGGGATCTTGGTGACAGCAGGCCTTATCCCGGGGTGCCGTTAAATACGTGGGTTAAAGGAGAAAACGGAGAGGCGGTTTTTTATGCAGGTCCGGAAAAAAATACATTGCGCTTTCTGATGAATATACTCAAATCCGTTTCGCCGGAAACAGTATACCTCAATTCGATGTTTTCTTTTCGCTATACCGTATTGCCGAGGTTGGCAATGAAGCTATCCCGGTATCCTGGCAAAATCGTGCTTGCGCCAAGGGGTATGTTGCATGAAGGTGCGATGGGCTCAAAGTCGCGAAAGAAAAAAATTTTCTTAAAAACCTTCCGGTTACTTAAACTGAACAAGCGCGTTCTTTTTCACGCTACCGATGCAACGGAACTGAATAATGTGAAGCGGATGTTCCCGGCAAATAAAGCATTGATGGCTGGTAATATTCCTGGTATTTCTGATCATTCAAAGCAATCTCCGGAGAAAAAAACCGGTGAACTGAAACTTATTTATTTGTCGAGGATACATCCCCATAAAAACCTTCATTTTGTATTGGATATCCTATCGAAAGGAAACTTTACGGGGAAGATTCAGTTGGATATTTTTGGCGATACAGCTAACAACGCCTATGCCAGAACCTGTGCTGAAATGAGCATAGCTATGCCTGAAAATATATCCATAAAATTTCTCAACAGTCTTCCGAACAAACAGGTTTTTGACACCCTGAAACAATACCACGCATTTATTCTTCCAACACATGGCGAAAATTTCGGACATGCCATATTTGAAGCACTGGCGGCAGGCGTACCGGTAATTATAAGCGATAAAACGCCGTGGAGAGGGCTGGCATCGCAAAAGGCGGGATGGGATATTGAACTCACCGCAAATGATGAATATGTTCAGGCAATAACAGAACTGCTGGCTATGGAAAAGCCGGAATGGGAGGAATGGTCGGAAGGAGCGCGTGCACTTGCCGGTAATTTTGTGAAAGATGCGGGATTTACCAATAAATACGAGGCGCTTTTCTCCTGAGTTGTTATTGTAGGGAGGAGTTAATCTGGAACAGGCTGTAATGTAAAAGACGAAGGTCAGGCAGGGTTTATGTTTTTTAATTCTTTTAATTTTATTTTCTTCCTTATTCTGGTTTTTGTATTGTACTGGCACTTCTTTAACAGGAATTTCCAGATACAAAACTTGTTTCTTCTTGTTGCTAGTTATTTCTTCTACGGCTGCTGGGATTTCCGCTTTACATTTTTACTCGGCTTCGCTACTTTAATGGGTTTCTACGGAGCGAAATGTATTTACGTTGCTACAGGTAAAAAGGCGGCGAAGCGTTGGCTCTGTTTAGGTGTAGGACTGCATCTTGCTTTATTGGCTTTTTTTAAGTATTTCAATTTTTTTACAGCATCATTTACCGGATTAGTGAGCGGAATTGGCATCCAGGTAAGCGCCTTTACATTAAACATTATCCTGCCGGTGGGGATATCCTTTTATATTTTTCACGGCATTTCCTACCTCGTAGATGTTTATAAAAAGAAAATTGAACCTTCCGGCAGCCTGGCAAACTATGCGCTTTTCGTTGGGTTTTTTCCCTTACTGGTGGCGGGCCCAGTGGAGCGCGCCACACATTTGCTGCCCCAGGTGGAGCGGGCAAGAACATTCGAATACCATAAAGCCGTAGATGGCTTGCGGCAGATACTATGGGGTGTGGTGAAAAAAGTAGTGATTGCAGATAATTGTGCGCAGTATGTAAATATGGCATTCGGACAAACAGAACAACTGAGTGGGCCAGTGCTGATCCTTGGGGCATTCTTTTTTGCATTTCAGATTTATGGTGATTTTTCAGGCTATACAGATATCGCATTGGGAACGGCGCGACTACTGGGTTTTGAAGTATTGAAAAACTTTGCGTTCCCTTACTTTTCGAGAAGTGTGGGCGAACTCTGGCGCCGCTGGCATATTTCACTCTCCTCCTGGTTCAGAGATTATGTGTATCAACCATTAGGCAGCAGCAGGAAAGGCTTAGCCATCACCATAAGAAACACTTTTATTGTATTTATTCTTAGCGGATTCTGGCATGGGGCAAGCTGGACCTTCATCGTGTGGGGTATTCTGAATGGCTTTTTTGCCGTGCTCTCCATGTTGCTCCGAACCGATAAAGGACTCCGGGGAGTTGTGGCACAAGGAAAAATTCTGCCTTCCGGAATAGAGTTGGTTCAGATGGTGACAACATTTTCAATAGGGGCATTTTGCTGCATCTTTTTCCGGGCTGACTCCCTTGAGCACGCATTGATTTATGTGGGAAGACTATTTACATTAGCCGAAGGAGTCGGTATTGGTGAATATGTGCTGAACGGACCTAAATGGTTCATTTTCGCATTGATCAGTTTCCTGCTGATCGAATGGGCCGGCAGGGCACAAGGGTACGGTATTAAAACGGTTGGATTGCATTGGCCCGCGTGGATACGCAGGTCATTTTATTTTGTATTACTTATTGTTGTATTCTTTTTTGCCGGGAATGCACAAGAGTTCATATATTTTCAATTTTAATGAAACAGTTTTTAAAGAAAACCTCAATCTTTCTCCTTTTCGTTGCCATCTTCGCCACAGTCACAGACTTGTTGGTTACCAATGCCTTACAGAAAGTGGATAAAGGAGATCTGGCTTCGTGGAACAGAATCTTCAACAAACAATTAACTGAAGAAGTATTGATTTACGGCAGTTCAAGAGCGAGAGTACATTTCGACCCCAGGATATTTAAAAGTGAATTAGGGGTTTCTGCCTACAATATGGGGATGGATGGTCATAACTTTCTAATGCAGAAAGCACGGCATGATGCTATTCTCCGAAACAACAAACCACCAAAACTCATTGTACTCTCAGTAGACTATTACACACTTAACAAGCGGGACGAACTCTTTAATCCCAATCAGTTCCTTCCATATATCCTGCAGCCCGAGATAAGAAATACCACAAGGTTATATAAAGGGTTGGATAATTATGATTATAATCTCCCTATGGCCCGCTATATCGGACGCCAGGGTTTGGTGTTTGAAGGCTTCAGGGCTATGCTCGGTAAGCAGCTTGTGGCACACGAAACATACAATGGATTCGTTCCCCAATTCCTGCAATGGGACAATAAACTGGAAGCATTGATAAAAGAGGGTAAGAAATATGAAACTATAGTTGAAAAACGTTATGTTACTTTGCTGCGTGATTTCCTTTTTGATTGTAAAAAAAGGGGAATAAATGTATTGCTGGTGTATGCTCCGGAGTATATTAAAGGACAGGAATTTGTAAAAGGTCGTGAAAAAATGATGAGCGTTTTCCAAGAGCTTTCCGATGAACTTAAATTGACTTTCTGGGACTATTCCAGCGACGAGCTGTCTGGGGATAAACATCTTTTCTACAATGCATTACACCTGAATGCTAAAGGTGCCGAGTTGTTTACCCGAAAATTCGTGAACAGGCTCAGAGAAAGAAAGGACCTCTTACACGCGGGTGGCCAGGAACCCAACAAAAACTAAATGCAAGCAATGGATCTCTCCTCCTATAACAACAAATGGTTCAGTAAGCAGATTGGGGCCTCTAAGCTTAAGCAGGTTCTGTGGTATTGCGTAAATGTAGCCTTCTTCATTAATCCGTTAAATCCTTTGTCGAAATTTAAGATTTTATTGCTTAGAATTTTTGGTGCTGAAATAGGCAATGGGGTTGTTATTAAACCCGGCGTAAACATCAAGTATCCATGGAAGCTAAAGGTCGGAGACTATTGCTGGATCGGAGAAAACGTCTGGATCGACAATCTCGCTGATGTAAGCATGAAAGGTAACGTGTGTATATCGCAAGGGGCAATGTTGCTGACTGGCAACCATGATTACAAAAGAAAAACTTTCGATCTTATCGTGAAGCCTATCCTGCTTGAAAACGGGGCATGGGTAGGTGCAAAGGCTGTTGTTTGTCCGGGTGTAACAATAGGCGAAAATGCTGTACTCACGGTACAATCTGTTGCAACAAAAAGCTTGGAACCGTACGGTATTTACCAGGGCAATCCTGCCACACAGGTGAAAAAACGCGTTATTGTATGAAGATATCCATAATAACGGCCACTTTTAATTCTTCCGGGACACTCCCCGATACTTTGAAGTGCGTGGCGGCACAAACCTATCAACACGTTGAACACCTGATCATCGATGGCGGCTCAAAGGACGATTCCGTGGCTATTGCCAGACAATATCCACATGTTGCGAAAATTATTTCGGAAAAAGACAAGGGTATTTATGATGCCATGAATAAAGGGATAGCGCTCGCTTCAGGTGAGGTGATTGGTATTCTTAATTCTGATGATGTATACGCCGACCCTGATGTACTGGCAGATATTATGGAACTTTTCAAAGATGAAACAGTTGATGGATGCTATGCCGATCTTCAATATGTTAAAGCAGAAGATATCAGTAAAGTGACACGTACCTGGAGGAGCGGCGCCTGTTCCAAATATTCTTTTTACTGGGGCTGGATGCCGCCACACCCTACTTTCTTTGTAAGAAGAAGGGTGTATGAACGTATAGGGAATTTTAATACAGAGCTGAAAAGTGCAGCCGATTACGAGTTAATGCTAAGGGCCTTTATGACGCACCAACTCAAGATTAGTTACCTCCCCAGGATTATTGTAAAAATGAGAACCGGAGGGGAAAGCAACGCAAGCCTGAAAAACAGAATCAGGGCCAATGGGGAAGACAGAAAAGCCTGGAAAATGAATAACCTTCAGCCCTGGCCCATTACACTTTACTTAAAACCACTCCGGAAACTGATTCAATTTTTTATAAAAAAGTAAGTTTCAAAAATTATACATGCTTTTTAACTCATTTCATTTCGCCCTTTTCCTGGCAATCACTTTTTTTTTATACTGGTTTGTCTTTAAAAAACTCAGGTCGCAAAATGTACTTTTACTTATTGCGAGTTACTTTTTTTATGGATGCTGGGATTACCGGTTTCTCTTCCTGCTTGCATTTTCTACTTTCCTTGATTATTATTCCGGATTAAAGATATACCAGGCAAAAACCACAACGGCAAAGAAAACATGGCTTATTTTAAGTGTAGGGATCAATCTTACTTTTCTCGGGTTCTTTAAATATTTTAACTTTTTTATCGAGTCCTTTTCTGACCTGATGCGTCTTGGAGGCATTGATGCAGGTTTCACGCCGCTGTCTATTATTCTTCCGGTTGGTATATCATTTTATACATTTCATGGACTTTCTTACGTTTTTGACATCTACAATAAAAAAATTGAGCCCACAACAAACCTGGTAGACTACACTTTGTTCGTGTCCTTTTTCCCGCTGCTTGTGGCAGGACCAATTGAACGCGCCACACATTTGCTTCCGCAAGTGGAAAGACCCCGTACTTTTAGTTACACGCAGGCAATTGACGGACTGCGGCAAATTTTATGGGGGTTTTTCAAAAAAGTGGTTATTGCCGACAATTGCGCAGTATACGCAAACCTTGCATTCAATGAAACCGGAAGTTATTATGGCCTTCCATTGATTGCGGGCGTTATATTCTTCGCCTTTCAGATTTATGGCGATTTTTCGGGTTATTCAGATATTGCTTTGGGAACAGCACGGCTTTTCGGATTTGAACTGCTCCGAAATTTCTCTTTCCCTTACTTTTCTAGAAGTATTGCTGAATTCTGGCGCAGGTGGCATATTTCCCTGTCCTCATGGTTCCGGGACTATCTTTATATCCCATTGGGAGGCAGCAGGGGAGGCACTGCCATGGCCATCAGAAATACTTTCATCATTTTTATTGTGAGCGGATTCTGGCACGGTGCAAACTGGACCTTTGTGGTTTGGGGTGCGCTGAATGCTTTTTTTATCATCCCTTCTGTTCTTTTTAAAACCAACAGAAAGCACCTTGATACCGTGGCCATGGGGCATAGTCTTCCTTCCCCTGGAGAACTGGGCGCCATGTTACTTACATTCATACTTACCTGCTTTACCTGGATATTCTTCAGAGCTGCCTCACTGGAACACGCAATGGAATATGTAGTCAGATTGTCTGCTATAGAACTGAGCACCAAAGAACTGCAAAGTCTCTTTTCCTTCATTTCTTCAGGCCCAAGAATGCTGTTACCTGCACTCCTCCTCTTCATCGCTATTGAATGGACCGGCAGAGACAAGGAATATGCTATCCAAAGCCTGGGACTAAAATGGCCGACCGTAATCCGGTTGTCTTTTTATAATCTTATTATTTTGCTCCTTTTCCTTTTTTCCGGGAAAGAACAGGAGTTTATATATTTTCAATTCTGATGAACTAGGCACGGATACTATACATTTGCACAGGTTATAAGAAGTAATTATTTCAATTCACTAAAAGAAAATAGAATATTCATGTCGGTTTATGCTGAATTAGTTTCAAAAGAAACGCGGTTAGCCGTGATTGGCCTGGGTTACGTAGGATTACCTCTTGCGCTCAAGTTCGCAAAAAAAGTTTCCGTAATTGGGTTCGATATCAACCAGAAGCGGGTGGATATGATGAATGATCATATTGATCCCAGCAATGAACTTGAAACCTCCGATTTTGAAGGATGCGATATCGTATTTACCGCCGACCTGGAAAAACTGAAAGAAGCGACAGTTTTTATTGTTGCAGTTCCCACACCGGTTGACGAATACAAAGTGCCCGATCTCCGCCCCGTGCTTTCCGCCTCCCAAACCATCGGTAAAGTCATTAAACCCGGCGACTACGTCGTATTCGAATCCACTGTTTATCCCGGTTGCACCGAAGAAGATTGCCTCCCCGTTATCGAAAACATCTCCGGCCTGAAAATGGGCCGCGATTTCAAACTCGGCTATTCCCCTGAACGCATCAACCCCGGAGATAAAGTGCGGAATCTCTCTAATACCATCAAAATCGTCTCGGGTTGCGATGCAGAGTCTTTGGAAGAAATCGCGAAAATATACGAACTGGTGGTGGAAGCAGGCCTGCACAAAGCGCCTTCCATTAAAGTGGCCGAAGCCGGAAAAATCGTGGAAAATATCCAGCGCGACCTGAATATTTCCCTGATGAACGAGCTTTCCATCATCTTCGATAAAATCGGTATCGCCACCAACGATGTGATTGAAGCCGCAGGAACAAAATGGAACTTCGCCAAATATTATCCAGGACTGGTAGGAGGACACTGCATCGGCGTGGACCCTTATTACCTTACTTACAAGGCACAGCAACTGGGGTACAATTCTAAAGTGATCTCCGCAGGACGGTTCGTGAACGACGAAATGCCTCGTTATGTATCCAAAAAAATTGTGCAGCACATTATTAAAAACTCCCCCGATGCCGCTTCCGCGAAAGTACTGGTGCTGGGGGCAACATTCAAGGAAAATGTGAGTGATATCCGGAACTCAAAGGTCGCAGATTTGGTAAAAGACCTGCTCGATTTCTCACTGCAAGTTGATTTCGTGGACCCCTTCGCCGCAGCAGAAGATGTTGCCCATGAATATGGCCTGACCCTCAATGAAGCCATAGGCAAAGAGTACGACGCAGTGGTATTGGCTGTGGCACACGATCCGTATAAACAATTTGATGAAGCCTATTTCAAAAGTATTACCCGCCCCAATGCCCTGCTCGCTGACCTTAAAGGCATATTCAGAGGCCGGGTGAACGGAATGAATTACTGGAGCTTGTAAGTTGTAAACAAAAACCATATTTTAGCGGCATCCTACACGATTGCCGTCTGTTGAAAAGAAACAGTAACAAAGAATTTTCATTTCATAAACCAGCATTTAACCTACAATCCATAAAAACTATGAGTAAAACCGCTCTCGTTACGGGTATCACAGGACAGGATGGCGCTTACCTTACCGAACTCCTGCTTTCTAAAGGCTA